>CP089982.1:8912500-9037500 GCA_037157775.1 Sorangiineae bacterium MSr12523 | reverse complement strand
TAGCGATCTATCCTTGGTCAGGTTGAAGGATTGGGTAACACCGTCTGGAGGACCGAACGCACCATAGTTGAAAATATGGGCGATGAACTGAGGATAGGAGTGAAAGGCTAATCAAGCTGGGAGATAGCTGGTTCTCCTCGAAATATATTGAGGTATAGCCTCGGACGAATACCGACGGAGGTAAAGCGCTGAATGGGCTAGGGGTCCTACCAGATTACCAAACCCAATCAAACTCTGAATGCCGTTGAGTAGTATCCGGGAGTCAGACAGTGCGAGATAAGTTGCATTGTCGAGAGGGAAAGAGCCCAGATCGTCAGCTAAGGTCCCAAAGTCTGACCTAAGTGTCAAAGGATGTGGAAGCGCATTGACAACCAGGAGGTTGGCTTAGAAGCAGCCATCCTTTAAAGAAAGCGTAATAGCTCACTGGTCAAGCGAGTCCGCGCCGAAAATATAACGGGGCTAAAGGTCAGCACCGAAGCTACGGGCTTAGAAATAAGCGGTAGAGGAGTATTCTCACGTAGATACACGCCGGACCGTGAGGACCGGTATCGGACGTGAGAAGAGCTTATGCAGGCATGAGTAGCGATAAAGCAGATGAGAAATCTGCTCGCCGTAAGCCCAAGGTTTCCTGGGGAAGGATAATCCTCCCATGGGTTAGCCGGTACCTAAGCCGAGGCCGAGAGGCGTAGGTGATGGACAACAGGTTAATATTCCTGTGCTACCGAGGAAGGCGTTGAAGTAAGCAGGGACGGAGTAGGATAGGCCAAGCGCGGCGTTGGTTTGCCGTGTTCAAGCCCGTAGGGTGTCTCACCAGGACCCAAGAGGGACAAACAGTGAGACATTAGCCCGAGAGGTGATGAGGCGAAGCTTCGGCTTCGAAACTTGGTGATTCCACACTTCCAAGAAAATCTGCGTACAGAGCCCCTTCGGTAACCGTACTGCAAACCGACTCAGGTGGGCGGGAAGAGTATTCCAAGGCGCGTGAGAGAACCCTGGTTAAGGAACTCGGCAAATTGACACCGTAACTTCGGGAGAAGGTGTGCCCTTTTTCGTGAGAAACTTCGCGTTTCGAGCGTCGGAGGGTTGCAGAGAAACGGCGGTTGTGACTGTTTACTAAAAACACAGGACTCTGCAAAGTCGTAAGACGACGTATAGGGTCTGATGCCTGCCCGGTGCTGGAAGGTTAAGGGGACATGTCAGCGCAAGCGAAGCATTGAACCGAAGCCCCAGTAAACGGCGGCCGTAACTATAACGGTCCTAAGGTAGCGAAATTCCTTGTCGGGTAAGTTCCGACCTGCACGAATGGCATAACAACATCCGCGCTGTCTCGACCAGGGACTCAGCGAAATTGTATTGGGGGTGAAGATACCCTCTACCCGCGGCAAGACGGAAAGACCCCATGAACCTTTACTGCAACTTGGCAGTGAGTTTCGGGACATTCTGCGTAGGATAGGTGGGAGACTTTGAAGTCGGGCCTCTGGGTTCGATGGAGTCACCGTTGAAATACCACCCTGGATGTTCTGGGATTCTAACCTGCGCCCATAACCTGGGCGGGGGACACTGCCTGGCGGGCAGTTTGACTGGGGCGGTCGCCTCCTAAATCGTAACGGAGGCGTGCGAAGGTTCCCTCAGCCTGATTGGAAACCAGGCGTAGAGTGCAAACGCACAAGGGAGCTTAACTGCGAGACCGACAGGTCGAGCAGGTGCGAAAGCAGGCGTTAGTGATCCGGTGGTCCCGAATGGAAGGGCCATCGCTTATCGGATAAAAGGTACTCTGGGGATAACAGGCTGATCACTCCTGAGAGTTCACATCGGCGGAGTGGTTTGGCACCTCGATGTCGGCCCATCGCATCCTGGGGCTGGAGCAGGTCCCAAGGGTTCGGCTGTTCGCCGATTAAAGCGGTACGCGAGCTGGGTTTAAAACGTCGTGAGACAGTTTGGTCCCTATCTGCCGTGGGCGAAGGATACTTGAGAGGAGCTGACCATAGTACGAGAGGACCTGGTTGGACGCACCTCTAGTGAGCCAGTTGTCACGCCAGTGGCACAGCTGGGTAGCTATGTGCGGAACGGATAACCGCTGAAAGCATCTAAGCGGGAAGCCGGCCTCAAGACAAGGTATCCCAGGCGCAAGCCTCTAAAGACCCCTTGTAGACGACAAGGTTGATAGGCTGGGGATGGAAGTCACGTAAGTGGCGGAGTCGACCAGTACTAATAGGTCGTGCGGCTTAACCATGTCTCTAAGGCAACAATTGAGTTCGCGCCCAGGATTGGGTTTGCGAAGCTTGTTTCGCCTAGCACCCGTTTCGAAGAAAAGACGATCTTTTCACTGAGCAACAGACACGCTCTGGAAACGTGGATTTACCCACAGTTTCCGGTGGTGATCTCGAAGAGGCCACACCCGATCCCATCCCGAACTCGGAAGTTAAGCTCTTCGGAGCCGATGGTACTGCACGGGAAGCCGTGTGGGAGAGTAGGACGCCGCCGGGATTATCTTACGAAGGCTCGAGTCGATTACGACTCGGGCCTTTCTTTTTTTTGTCTCTGCGCCATCGCGCGCAGGCCGTCGAGAGGCTCGCGGCGCTCGATGTCGTCATATATCGGTCCCCGTGCGCGCGTCATCGCTGCATGACCGTTCGGTTTGACGCCTACGATGGCAGAATTCCCCAATTGGCGCCCAATCGTGAAGCGCCGACAACAGGGCGCGGCCCGAGGCTGATCGCTGTGGCCCTCGGTTCCGAAATGTCCGAGCATTCGAAATCGGATGACATATCAAGCGACGATAACGGCGGGCGTCGTCATGATCGCGTGCATGGCATCGACGCAATGCATGGCGGAAAACCGCGGGGTGCAAGCGGCGGTGCCTCTGCGCGAGGTTGACCGCGATATCGATGCCGTTCGCCCGAAGCTCATTACGTGGCGGCGCGACATTCATAGCCATCCCGAGCTTTCAGGGCAGGAAGTGCGCACGTCCAGGCTGGTGGCCGAACATCTGCGCGCGCTCGGTTTGGACGTGACGACCGAAGTGGGCGGACATGGTGTGGTCGGTGTTCTTCGCGGCGGGCGGCCGGGCAAGGTCGTGGCCTTGCGCGCCGATATGGATGCCTTGCCGGTGAAGGAAGCCACGGGGCTGCCGTTTGCATCGACCGTCACCGCGCCGTACATGGACGAGCGCGCACCCGTGATGCATGCGTGTGGACATGACGGGCATACGGCCATTCTCATGGGGGTGGCCGAGGTGCTCGCGCGCCGCAAGGCGAGCATCCCCGGGACGGTGAAGTTCATCTTCCAGCCAGCCGAAGAAGGCGTTTCCGATCCTCGCGCGGGGGATGCGAAAATCGGGGCGGCTGCCATGATCGCGCAGGGCGTGATGGATCGTCCCAAGGTAGACGCCATCTTCGCGCTGCATATCGGGCCTGTGCTTCCGACGGGCACGGTGGGCTACCGCAGCGGGCCGCTGCTGGGGAGTGCCGACGCGTTCGAGATCAAGATTCAAGGGAAGGGGACGCACGGCGGGCTTCCGTGGAAAGGGATCGACCCCGTCATCACGTCAGCCGAGGTGCTGGTCGATTTGCAGACCATCGTGAGCCGGCAGCTCGACATCAACAAGGAGCCGGCGGTCATCTCCGTCGGCTCCATTCATGGCGGCAACCGCGCGAACATCATTCCGGACAGCGTGACCATGCTTGGAACCTTGCGAACGTTCGATGACGCGATGCGGGTGGACGCCAAGAACCGCATTGCGACCATCACGGAGTCGGTCGCCAACGCGCACGGCGCAAAGGGCGAAGTGCATTTTGTGGCCCAGGGAACCAGCGTGACCAGCAACGATGCGGCATTGACCGAACGTATGATTCCGGCGCTGCTCCTGGCGACCAACGGTAAGGCCGTGGTGACAGCCAAACTCAGCGGCACGGAGGACTTTTCCGAGTACCAGAAGATGGTTCCCGGCGTATACGTATTTCTCGGCGCTCCGCCCAAAGGCAAGACGCCGGAAACGGCGCCACCAAATCACTCACCGCTGTTCGACTTCGACGAAGATGCGATGCCAGTGGGCGTGCGCACCCTTACGACGTTAGCGTTGGATTATTTGGCATCACCATCGGCGAAGTGAACTTCACGACGAGCTGTACCCGCGGCCAGGCGAGCCACGCGCAAGGGGCTCAATCGCTGCTCGCGGGCCACTGCTCGTGCATTGTCCTATGCGCTGGGCGAGGTCGGCTTCGAAGTTTTCAGCTCCCGAGTCTTGAATAGGAAGTAGCGCTCGAAAGGGGGCAGCTGGGCGTCGCCCTCGGCAACACGTCCGGCTGTTTCTGGGCTTCGGCATCGAGCAGCGGCTCACAGAAGCTTGGGCCAATGCGCTCGGCGACCGCGGGGTCGACACCGAGCATCTCGGCGCAGCTTGCACACGCAGATTCGTATTTCGTCATGCGTCTATGGCGACCATGCGTGATTTCAATCTTCGTAGGGATTGAACGGGACTTGTGATGGCTTGGCATCCGCGATGGTAGAAAGGAAGTTGTCATCCTTGATCTTGAAGCTCGCTTCGCCGAAGCCGTGGTTCATGAGTTTTTCGCGAATGCCGGACGGGTAACCGTTCCAGCCTACGAGCGCCGGGAAAACCCAATCCTGGGTCACGTTTTCAACGATGAACTCGTCGAGGCCCGTGGCGAGTCGGAAGCAGTGGTTCTTGACGCCATCCTTGTGATAAACGACCTTCGGATGCGTGCCATGCTCGAATCGTATGCTCGAGCGATCGAACTTCTGCCAGCCGTTGTGGTGGGACAGCGAGACCCACTTCACTTCATGGTCCTTGGTCCACACCGCGACGTGCTCGATATCGTGGGTGTGTCCATAGAGATGGCTGCCATCCGCATTCTGATCTTTCTCGAAATAACTGGCGTATATACTCACACACCAACCGTTCTTGTTGCACTTGTGCCGTGAGTAGGTATTGGAGTTGTCGATTTGCGCTCTGTCGTGACAATGACCGTTCAAGTCACCGCCTAGGCTCAGCCCGGGATTGAGTTCACCATTCTTGCTGATAGCTGCGGTGGCGTAACAGCCGTCTCTGTCGTAGTCGTACGCAGGAGAATAGGTTGTATCCAGATCATCGGCGTTCTGGTCCAGCCGCGGGGTGAGGACCTTGGCGCGCGCGAAGCTCGGTATCAGCACCGCAGCACCCATGGCGCTTCCGAGGACGAATCGACCCAGCCTCCGCATTCGTGTCGAGCGGGATGCCGGTGCATTGGAATCGATGGTCGACGACTTGGAACGGTTCATCAGGACCTCCATATCGGTTCGGAATATCGTCGCGGGGGCACGCGTTCGAACGCGAGGGAAATTGATGCCGAGCAAATTGGGAAGCGACTGGCGTCCGATGGCGCTGGCCGTCGCCATGTTATGTTGCTTTTGTGTCTATTTGAAGTGAATATATTCGCTTCTTGCCTCGAGTTAAGTATTCCATTGCTGAATGATTGGCATCTAGTGACGAGGTGTGTCGAATCAAGGTGAGCTGTGATGACGCGGATAGGTATTTGCGCTTTGCGCAATGCGTCCGATTTGTTCGAGGATGATACGCAATGGACAATATGTGTTTGCCCATTGCACAAGACGTGGCTTCCGCGCATTGGTGCATGAAAGCTTTGTTAATTCTGCGTCAAAGGCGGCTCCAGCCGATCTCGCGGGGGTTGCCTGGGAACGACCGGACGTATCGAACCGTGGGTGACGAGGCCAGCGATGAAAAACTCCAAGGTGTTAACATCGTTTTATGTTTATTAACGCGACTGGTGCTTTTGGTCGCAGCAAAGAAACTTGGTGATCGACGAATCGGCTGCAAGCTCACACGGATGGTGGCTTCATGACCCCGCAAACCGGCACACCGGCAAGCCGCGCCAACATGCTCATCATGCCCGGTACCATGCGCACGAGCTTCGCGACGTCGACCTTTTCGGCGGTGTCGGAAGGGCGGTGGTAATGCTTGTACACGAGCGGGCCTCCGTCGGTCACCATGATGGCGGGGAATCCCATTTTCCAGAAAGACCAATGGTCGGAGGAACGTATCCCTGGAAGAAAGCCCGGTGCAGCGATCCTGAGAGCGCTCATACCGCACGCGTGTCGAAAGGCACGGTGGGCTAGGTCACACCATTGCCTCGACGCCAAGTTCGATACGAAGTAGAGGCCGCCAAAGCGGCGACCGATCCACCGTGCATCTTGGGGCCGGGCCGCCGGGTCGAAGCCCAGGCTTTCGAGGCTCACCATGCAGGTGACGTCGATGCCGCGCCGGCGCAGCTGTCGCGCATAGTCGAGGCTTCCCATGGTGGGGCGGCGCGTGTGCGGTGGCTCCTCGTTCACGAAGGCCACGAGGTGCACGGTCCGTGGAAAACGGCGCGTCCCCAGAACTCGTGCCAATCCGAGCAACATGGCTACTCCCGACGCGTTATCGTCGGCACCGGGGGCTCCGCGCGCGCTGTCGATGTGCGCGCCGAGGACGACGTGCTGCTCCGAGTTGCGGGTCCCGGGCACCGTGCATTCCACGTTGAGAAGCCCGTTGCCGTCGATCATGGTCGAGCCGACCTCCGTGGGGTCTCGGCCTGCTTCGCGGAATATCGTACTGACATGGTCGAGCGCCGCACGAAGGCGGCGCCCTCGGTCCGAGGATCCATCGTTTCGCTCACCCAGCTCCATGGAGAGCTTACGGATATCGCTGTCGATCCAGGTTGCGATGGATGCAGACTGACTCTCGGCAGTGTTCAGCATGGCGTATACTTTCGCGTTGGGGGCATGGCGCCCATGAAGCGATATCGTTTTCGTCTATCTCGACCCTGAAAGCGCCTTCACGTACACGGCGCGCGGGATGCGTCGTCACACGGAATGAATGGCGCCCACGTCCACGGGCCTCACCTTCTGAGCCGGTCGGGCCATCTGCGCTGGTTCGTGGTGCGAATGCCCGCCATGCTGCTCGAATTCGCCAATATCGTGTGCGCAGAAGATGTCGATCTCGCCTTTGCTTGCCAGGCGAAGCTGACGAAGGCGCCGTTGGTTCAAAAGCCGGAGGCGCCGATTCTTTTCCATCATGGTTTGATACAACCGCAGTCCCGGCGTGCATCGAGGGCGCTCATCCATCTCGGCGTGGAAAAAGTAGGCATCGGCTGCATAGAGCAGCCACCGCTCGTCACATCGAATGGCAACGCCGGCGTGCCCCAGGGTGTGGCCAATCAGAGGAACCATGAGGACTTCCGGTCCGATGCCCTCGAGCTCTCGTACATGCTCGAATCCGAACCATGCTTCGCCCGCGTCCGCCGCGTAGCCCCGCCATTGCGCACGCGTGTTCCACTGCTGCGGGCGATATCGCAATCGGTCGATGACCGTCTTTTGCGATGCAGCTGAATCGATTTCCGTGCCCAAGAGGTGCACCGTGGCTTGCGGAAAATCATCGAGTCCGCCGGCGTGGTCGAAATCGAGGTGCGAGAGTACAATGTGTTGCACGTCTTTGGGATCGAACCCGAGTCGCTGGATTTGCCGGACTGCCGTCATGGACTCGTGGAGTTCGGGCTTCAACAGCGCGAGGAAGAAGTTGCTCAATCGGCTTCGGGGGTGCGCGATGTCCGGTAGACCGTAACCCGTGTCGATGAGCGCGAGGGAGCGGCCCGTCTCCAGGAGCAGGCAATGGGATGCAAGCCGGCCGCGAAGCGAATGCTTCGTAACACCGTCCATGAACAGGCCGCCCAACGGACACGCGGAAATACAGTTTAGATGATGTACACGCATCACGGTACGGGATGCAGCTGGCGGACCATGAACGCGGCGCTCGCCGAGGCCAGCGGCAGCCCGCCGCGTGGGAGCGTGTCGGCTCGCCCCGGATGGCCAGCGCCCCGATGCCGATCTCGATGAGACCGAATGCCGAAAAGCCGAGGTCCCACGCGAGCTGCCCTTCGCCGGGATGCACGTGATGAATGCCGAGTAGCTGACGGTCAATCATCCCTTCGATGAAGTTGAAGAGTCCCCATCCCATGACGAGTGAACCCACGAAGGTGCGTGTTGACCAAGGAACATCGGATCGTTTGCCAGCGACCCATAGTTTCCAAAGGCCAAGCGATACCATCACCCACGTACACGCGTGAAAGAGACCGTCCCATACCATGTTGTTTCATATCGACGATTCGATCGGCGGACGTGCGCTGATAGCATGTTGTGCCACTGTAGAATTTGATGAAGAAAGATGCCGTCCACGAAGCTTTCATCGTTCGAAGCACCAATCGTGCCTCGGAATACGAGAGCGCAAGACGTCCGAGGAGCGATGGCTCCGATGCGAATCGCGGAACGGGACACGATCTCAGCCGAGTTGCCGCATAAGCAAGCCATTCGGCAGATTTTGCGCCGGGCGCATCTTACCGGCCGTGCGTGGCTCTTGAGCACCACCAATGGTCCATATGTAACAGATGTGTGGTCGGGCTTCGCCCGCACGGATCGGCACGTCATGCAGGCGGGTCGCGCATGCTCGAGCTTACGATGGGCAGCGAAAGGCCATACTTTTCAGTCACGGAGTGCACCAATTCTTCGAACCATCGTTCCGCCGTGGGGGACACGACGACCTCCTCAATCAGGTGATCGAGCGATGTGTTGAAATAACGCCCGACCTCGGCGGAACGAACGTCCGACTGCCACAGGGCGCGCACCTCGCGTTCGTAGTCGAAGCTCTTTCGCTTGCAGAAGAACGGAAGGAGTTCATGGCCTTTGGGAACGGGCTCCTTCTTGTAATCGAGATAGCGAACGGCCCCGAGATAGAACGTTTCCGTTCCGTTCGAGAGCGCTGCGGCAAGCTGACGAACGGTGCTGCGCACCGCGAGCCCCTCTTCACCATTCAAGTAGATCCTCCACATGGCCGCGGACTCGTGTTCGTTCGCATGCCAGCAGCTCACGAATACGCGCTCGTGCACCTTTCTCGGATCGGACGTGGCGGGTGCAAGTCCACGATTGCGGCGCGCATAAAGACCTTCGAAAGGGTCTGGCAATTGGTCGGCGCGTGCGAAGAAAAGGGCTCCGCGATGCAACATCGACACGTACTTCGTAAAGTCCATGAAGCGCCAGATGGGCGCGTCATCATCGAGGGCTTCCAACATGTCAGGTCGTTCGAGCATGAAGTCTCCCATGCAAAAAGTAAGAAAGTGTGTCGCCGCCGAACCCTGCAAGGGTCAGAGATATGGCAAAAGTGCCCGTGTGTCATCACGGTCACCGATCGAGCAGATGAACCCGCGACTTGGACCGGCCCCGCGCGGTGTGGCGTTTAGCGGAGATGCGTTCGTAGGTTGAATTGATTCTTGGCGAATCATGGCGGGCTCGTTGGGCTCTTGGTGCGCACTCCGGTTGACCACGGCGCGAAGGCACGGTCGCTGCACTCACCTTTGGCACAAAGAACAATCGGACAGTGCGTTTTGCGCACGGAAAGGAATTGCGAGAATGGCTCAGCAACACAACCAGCACACTTCGAATCAGGGGACCAGCAATCGCGGCTTCGCCTCGATGGATGAGCAGAAACAGCGCGAGATCGCGAGCAAGGGCGGCCAGGCTGCCCATGAGAAGGGCACCGCGCACGAATTCACCAGCGAAGAGGCGCGGGAAGCGGGCCGTAAAGGTGGTGAGGCCGTGAGCCAGGATCGCGAGCACATGGCCGAGATTGGCCGCAAAGGCGGCGAGGCTCGCAGTGCCAACTCGCAAAGCAGCTCGAACCAGGGCGGCTCCCACCGTGGCCAAGGCGGCAATCAACAAGGGCAACGCGGCGGGACCTCCGAGCAGCACGCCAAGGCCGGCTCCCAGAGCCACAAGAACAGGTAGGGCATTTCGCCCATCGTTGCAGCGTGGCACCCATCCAACGTTTCGCCTGACGATCGATCGGTGTCACGCTGCGCGTAAACAAACAACGACGCTCTCCCCAAAGCAAGAAGAAGAAAACCATGCAGATGCCCTTTTCTCCGCAAACGGATCCAAAGCCACATCCCGATCATGGGAAGCCGGTCGGGCCGCCGCTCGAAGTTCCTTTTCCGCAACAACCGAGCGAACAGCCTATTCACCGCCCAATACCCGAGCAGCCGATCCATGCTCCCATTCCAACGCAGGGAAGGAATGCTTCATAATCCATTTTCAGCTCCGTCATGATGATCGGCGCATCTGCCTTGCATCTTCAGGAGTCCGAAGGAGGGCGCTGCGTCGACCCAACGTCACCTTGTTGTTCGCTCTCATGCCGTGGCCTTTGGGGCTCCTTTGCTGGCCGTGAGGCTGGTTCGTTACGATCGTCGCCTTCGTTCGGGCCGGGTGCGCTGCCACGAAGCATCGGACATGCCGGCTCGAAGCTGGACGATATCTCGCGTAGGCTAAGCCCATACCGGTATTTCATAATGCGTAAAGCGCAGAATGGGTCTGAGTGGGGATGCCCCCAGGCAACGCGAATGGCAACTTGGAGCTGATACGTTGCGATCATGGCCGCGAAGCGCATAAGGCGGCCTTCGCGCACATGAGCTTCGTTTTTCAGCGGCGAAGCGCCGAGACATTCGTATTCTTCCGGCCATGGAGCTTCACGGCCAAGGGGCGCGCCGACACGTAGCGACTGGACCGCGTCCTATTCTGCTGAACATTGCGGCGGTCGGGCCGAAGACCGGAGTACCCTTTATGCCGTACATCGTCGGAGATGTCGGCGCCAATCATGCCATCGTTCGCATCCACGAACTCGTGGTCGCTCGGCTCGATCGATGCGCCGAGTGCCGGCGCCCCGTCGTGCCCCGGCCCGAGACGTGGACCGTGGCGGACGATATTCGCATGATGTTGCCTGAGCTCGTGGAGCGAGCAGGCTGGCCATGGCAGACCAGCAGCCCGTCGAACCGGGTCAAGGCTGTTTGCGGCGTGTGTGCCCAGAGGCGGGCCGTGCATCTTTCGGAGCTCGGGCCCGCGAAGTGAACTTGCTCGTGCCCGACAGGGACCGGCGCGCACGAAACTCGCATCCTTTCTCCGAGTGCGTTCCCGCGTGGCCCAGCCATCCTGGTGGGAAATCATGGTGCGCTCGGTTATGAAACACCGCTCTTCTTCGAGCGGATTTCCACCTTTTCCGGCCGAATTCCCGTAGGCCTCGCCGACGCATGGTTCTTTCACGTGCCTGGACTCCGACATATCGTAGTTCGGCTGGGTCTCGTGTGATCCTTCATGGCTGTTTCGGTTATCTGCTGGATCGAAACACGAAAAAATCGCCCGTTGATGTGCGGATAGCGCGAAACTTTGGGCGCGTGGGGACGACGCGGTCGTCGCACCGATGCAGCTCCCGGGTTGCTTGCCTATCCATAAGAAATGCGCGAGTGTCCTTTGCTCGTCGCTTCTTGCTTCCCTCACTTAATTCTCATTGGGCACCATGCGCCTCTCGTTTCTTCGCCGCGCTTCCATGCGTGCGCTCGTGTCTTCTCTCGCAGCAGCAAGTGCGCTCGCTTGCACCGTCTCTTCGGATCGCGATATCTCGCCTGCGCGTGCCGCGAATGCTACGCCGCCGGGCGCGAGCAGCGGGGTGGACCGTGTGCGCTTTCTCCCGGTGAGCCATGCTCCCCCGGTGTTCGGTGACGCTGCGGTCGCGCGCGCGCTCGGTGCGCTCGAAATCGGCACTGCAGATAGCTCGGGTGGGATCTCGATTCATCCCAATGCCCACGTGCGCCCGGACGGGTCGGGCACGGTGGTCGTGGAGCGCGCGATGGGGGGCCTCGCCATCTCGGGCGAAAAAGCGGCGGTGGTGCTCGGGCCAGGAGGGCGGCCGGTTGCGACGGTTGGTGATCTTGCGCCGCTCCGCCTGCGCGCAAACAATGGTGCGCCCATGCGCGATGCGGAGGCCACGGTTCGCGCGTTCGCGTCCAAGCTCGGTCTCGCCAAGGTGGAACGCGGTCCGGCAGCCGACACGTGGCGGGCGGGCGATCCGCACGGCTCGCGCACGGCGACGATTGCGGCGAAGCCAGCGCTTCATCGTGTCGGCGAGGAGCTCGTGCACGCCTTTGCGCTCGACGTTGCGACGTTCGGGCCGGACGGTGTGCCCGACGATCGACGGGACGTCGTCGTCGACGCCCGCGATAGCTCCGTCATCGAGGTCCACACGCGGCGTTTCTCCCATAGCTTCCGTGTGTGGGCCGACGCAGAGGGCCGCCCGCTCGATGCACCCGGCGGCAATGGTGCGATCCCGCACCCGCACGGCGTGCCGGACGGGTTCGTGCCCGCCGTCGTGCCTACGCGCCTCGTCGCGACCGACGGCTTTCTCGCCGGCGCACCTTGGCTCCTGCCAAATGCGACCGAGGCATCGGGAAACAACGCGCGCGCCGGGATTCGCTTTCGCGGCTGGTTTAGGTGGGGCGATTCGGACCCGCCGGATCCCGATGCATTTCTCGTCCCGATATCGTCCGAAGGCACCTTCGATCGCCAAGTGGATCCGACCCTTCCGTTCGACACGAAGGCCGCCGGGCTCGCGGTCGCGACGCAAGCGTTCTACATCGTCAATTATCTGCACGACTGGTTTTACGAATCAGGGTTTACCGAAGCGCGCAAGAACCCGCAGCGTGACAACTTCGGACTCGGTGGCAAGGACGGCGACCCGATCAACATCGAGGTCTTCCCGCTTGCGGCCGACAATGCGTGGACGCACGTCACGCCGGACGGCGTCTCTCCGACGCTTGCATTTGGAGCGTTTAGCTCCGTGCGCACCAACTCGGTGATCGCCATCGAGGGGGGTGCAATCCTCGACGGCGATCTGGTCGCTTATCGGGTTGGGCCTTCGACCTTCGACGTCCGCGCGCCGCTCGTCGCGCCTCGTGATGATGCCGGTCACGCGATGGACGGCTGCGATCCCGCGGCACTTCGAGGTGTGTCGCTCGGCGGGCGTGTCGTCGCGGTCCCCAAGGGCCCATGCGGGATCGTGGCGCAGGTCGAGCGGATTGCGGCGCTCGGCGCGGTGGCCGTGGTGCTCACCGAGTCCTCGGAGGATTCCAAGCGGGATCTCCCGAGCCAGCCGATTGCGATCCCCGTCGTGATAGGGACGCCGGAACATAGCGCGCAGATTGTTGCGGCGAGCGGCCAACCTGTCCGGCTCACGGGCGCGCGTGAGCGGTGGCGCTCGTCCGCACTCGACGTCGGCGTCGTTGCACATGAGTGGGGCCACGTCCTTGCGGGCAGGCTCGCGGGGCCTTCGCCGACGTGCAGCGAGTTCGTGTGCACGAGCTACTCCCAAGGCCGCGGCATCCACGAAGGCTGGGCGGACTTCGTTGCGTTGCTCGTCGAGGTCCGCAAGGAGGATGTCGCCGCTGACGGGCTCCGTGGTGCGTACACGGCGGGCGGCCATGTCGACGAGGTGAAGAGCGCCGCACCGTACTATTTCGGAACGCGCCGGGTACCGTACTCCGTCGATCCGGCGAAAAACGCGCTCACCTTCCGCCACATTCGCATGGACGAGCCGCTTCCGACGACGCACCCCGTGCAGCCCCACGGGTCCTTCGGATACGCCGAGGCGCATGACGTCGGGGAGGTTTGGACGACGATGCTCTTCGAGTGTTACTCGGAGCTCCTCGATCCGGAGCGCGGTCTCGGCTTCGCCGAAGCCAATGCGCGGATGCGTCGTTACCTCGTCGACTCGCTCCAGGTCACTCCCATCGACCCCGTTTTCACGTCGGCGCGCGATGCGCTTCTCGCGACGGCCGCCGCGCGCGATCCGGAGGACGCGCGGAGGTTCGCCGCGGCATTCGCGCGTCGTGGGCTCGGCGTCGACGCGAAATCGCCTTGGGTTGGGTCCGAATCGAATGTGGGACTCGTCGAGGGCTTCGCGCCCTGGACCTTCGATGTGCTGGGCTTCTCGTCGCGCGATGACGGGCGCACATGCGACGCCGACGGCGTGCTCGATGCCGGCGAGCGCGGTCACATGCACATGGACCTCGCGTTGCGTTCGCTCGTCCCGCCGGTGGAGCTCGCGCGAGACGCGATGGTGCACATCGTCAGCGAAGGCACCCCGCTCGTCGTGCACGGCGGTCCCAAAGCCGTGCACCTCGAAGGGAGCGCGCGCGTGGGGCTCGACTTCGATGTCGAGCTCACCGCGGGGGTGTCTTCCGGGCGGCTTCCCGTCGTCATCGAGCTTACGCACCCGTCCTTGCGAGCGCCCGAGCGTCGCACCGTCACCTTGCGCGTCGATCACGACACGGGCCCTGCGACGACCGAGTGTTTCGAAGAGTCTCTCGAAGGGCGGTGGGCAACGAGCACCCCCGCCAGTGAGCCACCCGAAAGCGGCTGGAAGATCGTGGAGTTCGGTGAGCGCTTCGCTTCGATCCAACGTGCCCCCATCGCGGATGCCTTCAACCTCACGAGCCCTCCCATCCACGTGCCAGCGGGCACGGCCCTCGAGCTTCGCTTTCAGGAGCGCAGGCGGAATCAATACAATGGGGGAATCGAGATCTCCACCGACGAAGGAGCCTCCTGGACCGACATTTTCGCGGTTGCGGTCCACGAGCAAGCTGACTGCGCGGGACAGGTCTGCAACTTCGTCCCGCCGGAAACGCCGAATTACCCCGCCTTCGTACCGTTCGCAATTACGCTCGATCCGAAGCTCGGCGGCCAGACCGTGCGCGTGCGCTTCGTCTCGTACGGCGGCCAATGGGACATCGACGACTTCGAAGCCATCGGCGCCTCCGGCACGCCATTCGACTCCTGCGTGCCCAACGCGTGCAGGCCGCAAGAAGTCGACGCTGGCGCGGACGCGGGCACGCGCGACGCCGCACCGCCAGGTGCTCCCGCCGCCACACCGACCGAGGGCGGCGGCTCGGGCTGCGCCATCGCCGTGCGGGAGAACCGCCAAGCGGCGCTCGCCGCCGCGGTTATCTTGTTCGGCATGGTCTCACTCCGACGGCGTCGCCGTGACTCGGGTGTTCGGGGTTAGGATGGATGGAGTGCTCCTGGGCCGGATGCTCGAGTAGAAGGCCCTGGTCTTTGTGGTACGGACGAAAAAGTCTCGTTCAGGATCCCATTCGCTACAAGCAATTCGAGATGCATCGTTTGGGCTGTCTTTTGTAGGCTGCGGTGATGGCTCGCCCGCAAGTTAAGTCCTGCGGATGCGAATGTTGGAACCGCCTCGCAGGCAGTGTGATCGGGCAAGCAGGAAACACGATCCGTGCCCGCGATCTGACTGTTGGAATCGGACGTCGCGAAGTTGTCGGTGTCTGTAAAGATTATAGTGGCGTCGTTATTTCTGCAAGTTGACGGATGGACTCGTGATTTGATGTGCATGCAAGTGTTTTGCGGATAAGTGAGTCAAAATCGGTTGAATCACGGACGACCTCGTGCAGATTGGCCCGTGCATGGATTCATTCCCGCAGCGGCTTCGTCGAAACGGTAGAAACGCTAGGCGGTGGGGCGTCCGTAGTTTCATAGGAAGCGCCGTCTTGGCTTGCGGCACGTCGGATGACAATACGACCTACATCGAGGAGCCAATCACGATCAGCGAAGGAGGGACCTGCGGCGAATGGCAAGTGGAGCCCGAGGGAGCGCCTGTCGTTCATCACGTGACCGCAAAGTGCGCCGCCGGGTTGCTTTGTCGCGACAACATCACCGTCAACCAGCCGAAATCACGCCCGAAAGGTACGGCCAAGGTATTCCCTCTCCAGGGCAGTGCTCACTGTCCTGCAAGAAGAGCCTCGACTGTCCGGGGCCTTATCAAATTTGTTGCGCCGGTGGATGCACACAATGGCGATGTCATCGCCCCGGTGAAACGGACGCGAATTCCGACTTCGATTGTCCATTCGATGCCCGATGCGAAGACGGTGTCTGCGTTCAGAAATTGTGACAGGTTTTTTATATAGCCCTTTCCAATTAGCTTATCCACGGGCCGAGAAAGCTGTCCTGGGCTTCGAGAGGTCGACCACGGACTCGTTCACCTACGAACAGCTTGCCGCGACTTTTTCCGATGTGACAACAAGGAAAGCGCCCCTCGCCTGTAACCGTGGCGCGTCTTTGGCCTATTGAAATTTTCCCTCCAGGTTGGTTCTCGCGGGTCCTGCCGGCGCGCCTGACCGCACTGCGCGGCCTTGTCCGCATGCTATGGTGCGAATCGATGGGAGGAGCGGTTCGGTGTTTGCGGCTGTCGTGCCTAGCCATCGCGCTCGCAAGCGCGATGGCTGCCTGCGGGGATTCGAACTCTGCGCCACCGGCTTCGCGCAACGCCTGGACGAGTGCGCGTTCGCTTCCCATCGAGCGGTTCGAGGCTTACGCCGCGGCGTTCGAAGGTCGCATCTACTTCATCGGCGGCATCACGGGGCTCTTTGGCGACATCGGAACGGCGAGGCCTAGCCGGCGGGTCGATGTCTACGATCCCGCCACCGACGCGTGGACTCCGGGGCCCGATTTGCCGGAGGATGCCCCGAAGCATCATCTTGCAGTTGCCATGATGGCCGACGGCATTTACGTCGTCGGTGGGTTCGATGGCATCTTGGGGCAGCTTCCCGGGGAGCCGTTTCGGCCAGTCGCGAAAGCGTACGCCCTGCGTCAAGGCGCGTGGGTGCGACTTGCCGATCCGCCGCTGGCGCGCGGGGCGGCGACGGCCCAGGCTCTGGACGGGCGCATTTACGTTGCAGGCGGAGCCCCCACCGAGGGGCAGCCACCCTACGATCGACTCGACGTCTACGATCCAAGTGCGGACACGTGGCAAACGCTGGCCAACATGCCCACGGCGCGCGAACACCTTGCTTCATGTGCGCTGGACGGGAAGTTCCTCGTCATCGGCGGATGGATAGGACCCGAGGAACACGCATCGACGCGCGCGGAAGAATACGACCCACGGACCAATGCATGGCGCGCGCTCGCGGACCTGCCGACGGCGCGCGGGGGGCTCGCGGCCGTGTCGGATGGCAATCTCTGTCACGTCATCGGGGGTGAGGATTGGTTCATGCCATTTCCCGGTACGTTCTCGACGCACGAAGCGTACGACCCTTCGGCGAACGCGTGGCGCACGCTCGCACCGATGCCTACCGCGCGCCATGGATTCGGGCTCGCGCGCTTGGCGGGCAGCCTCTTTGCCGTGGGGGGCGGGCCCAGCATGGGCAACAGCTACACCAACGTGACAGAGGTTTACTTGCCATGAGCGCGAGGCTGCGCTCCCAGATCGCCTGTGGATGTCTGTTCTTCGTCGTGTCCTCGTGCACCTCGCACGACGCCACGACGAATGGCATCCCGCCGCTGGAACGATGCAGGTCCGGCATGCATGGCCTGCAAAAGCCCATGTACCATGGCAATCGCGAGCGACTCGGATGGAACGACACGGAAGACGTCTTGACCCCAGCTGCGGTGCAAGGCGGGCATTTTCAACCGCTGTGGAACTCGGCCCCATTCGATGGGGCCAAGATCGAAGGCCAAGAATTCGTGGGACGCGCATACGCGTCGCTCCTTTACGCAGACGACATCCACATTCGCGGCGGCGTCTACGACGGTGCGGTGGCCAGTGTCGTCTACGGTGCAACGAGCAATGGATGGGTCTACGCCGTCAACGCATTCGAGGCTCCGTGCGCCGCGCGATCCATCGCCCCGGGCGCGTTTCTCTGGCGCACGCGCACCGTAACCCCCGCGGTTGCCCCCACGCTCGATGGCCGCACCGCCGCACCGGCGTATTCCGGAATTGCGGTGGGCACCCTTTCGACACCGATTCTCGATCTCGAGGCCAGGCCCCCGCGATTGTACGTCACCGCGCAAGATACGGTTCCAGGAGGGTTCCCCGTCTGGAAGGCCTTTGCCCTCGACGCCGAGAGCGGTGCCATTCTGCCAGGGTGGCCGGTGGTGATGTCGCGCGCGGAAATGGAAAAGGCCAATAAGAATGGTCCGGCTTATTTCGATGACGATGCGCGCATCGTCTCGCAACGTGGGGCGCTGGCCTTGAGCCCCGACCGCGAGCGTCTCTATGTTACGTTTGCCGGCTATTACGACGGCGCGGTCGGATGGATTGCCGCGATCGATACGCACGCGCCGGCGATCGCCGCGTCGTTCTCGGGTGCTCCCGACACGGCATCGAACCCCGACGGAAGCCGTGATCGCCATGCCAACGCCGGCATGTGGGCTCCGTCCGGGCCGGCCGTGACGCCCGATGGCCATGTGTTGATGAGCACGGGGAATACCGAATACGAACTTACCCAACGCGCGGAGCCTCGCACCTGGGGCAATTCGGTTCTTCGGTGGACGCGTGATCTCGATTTGGAGGCGACGTACACTCCATACAATTATTGCCCCCTCGACCAGGGGGACGTCGATGTGGGCGGCTCGTCCCTCGTTCTACTGCCCGAGCTTTCGGCGATTGCCCCGAAGACGCCGCACCTCATGACCGTCGCCGGCAAGCAGGGGGTCGTCTATTTGCTCGACGCCGACCACCTGCCCGCGAATACGGAGCGCCGGCCCGCGTGCAGCATCCAATGGGATGATGCCTCACGCGACCTGTCGTTGCTCCCGCCCGAGCCCGATGGCACGTACTGCGACGTGCCCACGCATGATCCGTGCACGCCGGCGGCACACTCCGATCGATGTGTTCGCGGGCCGCTCCTCGCATTTGGACCGGCGGGGGACATCGCGGCGGTCGACCACGCGAAGATGCGCACTACGCCCGCGTTTTTTCGCGCCAAGGACGGTGCGGCCTACCTCTACGTTGCTGGCACGACGAAGGCTGCTTTGTGTTCGATCGATGCGGTCCCGCCGTCGGTGTTGCGTCTTCGCATCGCCTCGGCCAATGGTACGGCGTACCTCGCGCGCGATGGCGCGGACACGGAGCTTCGTCTCGTCAATCCGGGGTCGCCCGTCGTGTCCAGTCATGGAGGCGAGGCGCCCGTGGTGTGGGTGGTCGACCAGAATGCGCTGCGCACGCAGCCGCTTCTCGATCCGAACACGCCGCATCCGGTCTTGGTGGCGCTCGACGGCACGTCGCTTCGTGTTCTCTATCGCAGTGGGCCATCGGATTTGTTCGTGGGGGGCAAATACGTGACCCCGGTCGTTGCCCACGGAAGGGTCTTCGTGGCGACGGATCGCGTTCAAGCCTTCGGCGTGGCGCCATAGGGGGCACGGAATCACCCATCGCGCGCTTCGTGGCGTGCGTTGGGCCCCCAGCATCGTGGTCGTCCCTCGAGTTGTTTCCGAGCTGACCGAAGTCGATAACAAATGTGCTTTACCCCTCGATGGTTCGCCAGGAGACATTCCCTGGGTCGGAGGGAAGTCGACCATCGTCGCATCCAAAAGTGCTCGCGAAATGGATCCGATGCGGCTCCAACTTCGTTCAAGTACGACGAGGAGAAAGAAATGGATCGACGTATGTCCCGGCTTCTATCTCGAGATGCGGGTTCTGGGCGCCCCACCCTTCATTCTTGGACCCTTGCAAGGAACGGGCACGAAAAAGGAGGGCAACGAGCACCTCTCTGCCTCCTTGCAGTCCTTGCAAGGATTGCTCCTGACCCTTGGCGCCCGCCGATTCCGTTAACGCTGCCTTGGCAACACCAAGAGCTTGCCGAACCGGATCGCGGATAAACCTTCTTCGGGAATGAGAACTTGGCAGCTCACGGTGCAGCTGGTCGATGATGGGCAATTACCGGTTTTTCGCCAGATCGCCGCATCCATCCTGGCGGATATCGAGCGCGGTAGGTTACGTCCTGGCGAGCGGCTGCCGTCGAGCCGTGCGCTCTGCAGCCAGCTGTCGGTCAATCGGAACACGGTGTTGGCGGCGTACGAAGAGTTGTTTGCCCGCGGGGTGATCCGTTGCGAGCCGGCCAAGGGGACCTTCGTCTCCGGGGAGCCGGTGCGCGAGCACCGATTTGCCGAACGCGCGGGGTTCGACCTGCCTGCACCGACGGTGCCGGACCTGCCCGCGCGCCGCGCTTCCGAGCTGTTGGTCTTGCTCGGGGGTGTGCCCGAGCTCCGTTTCTTGCCGCATGTGCAACTCGCGCGCGCCTATCGAAGTGCGCTCGAGGGCGCCGTCGGAGGGCGGCTCGTCGACTATGCCGATCCCCAAGGTGATCACCGACTGCGGGTGGCCCTCGGCGATCTGCTTGCCCGCGCGCGCGGTATTCCAGCGGGGCCAGAGGCCATCTGCGTGACACGCGGAAGTCAGGGAGGCTTGTACCTTGCGGCGCGCGCACTCCTGCGGCCCGGTGACATCGTTGCCGTCGAGGAATATGGCTTCGAACCCGCATGGCAGGCGTTGCGTCTGAACGGAGTCGAGCTGCGGCCCATGCCCGTCGACCAGGACGGGCTCGATGTCGATGCCCTCGAGCAGCTGTGCTCCACGCATTTGGTGCGTGCGGTGTACCTGACGCCCCATCATCAATATCCCACCACCGTGACCCTCAGCGCCGAGCGGAGACGGCGCCTGATGCAGCTGGCCGCGCGGCATCGCATCATCATCTTCGAAGACGACTACGACTACGATTTCCACTATGACGGCCGGCCAGTCCTGCCGTTGGCATCGTTCGATCCGAGCGGCGTCGTCATCTACTTCGGCACCATGTCCAAGAGCCTCGCCCCCGGCCTTCGACTCGGGTACATGGTCGCCCCGCCGGACGTCATACAGCGCGTTGCCGCCTATCGGATGTACGTCGATCGCCAAGGAGACCACGTTCTCGAACGCGCGGTGGCGACCTTGCTCGAGGATGGTCTCATTCAGCAGCACACCCGCCACGCATTGCGTGCGTATCGCCGCCGTCGGGACGCTTTGTGCGAGGCGCTGGGGCGACACCTTCCGCAATTGGAGATCCGGCCCCCCTCGGGCGGAATGGCCTTGTGGGTGCGCGCACCGGGCATCGACGTGGAGGCATGGGCGCGCCGCTCGCTCGCCGCCGGAGTCGCCTTTCAGGGTGCCCGCCGCTTCACATTCGATGGCGCGGAGCGGGAGTATGCCCGGATGGGATTCGCCGCCTGCAACGAGTCCGAACTCGACGAGGCCGCCCGCCGCCTGGCGACAACCTTGCATCACTGACCGCCCGCCGCCGAGGATCTGGAGGAGGAGACTATCTGAAATCTGGACCATCACGGCCCGCGCACGGAGAACTACAGTGGGCTGGAAGCCGGCTCGCGGCACCGCGCGGAAAGCGTGCGTGCTGCTCCCATGATGGAACGATCCCTTCCGGAACATGCAACTTGAGGGGCGAGCCTCCTTTAAATGGATAACCGGCCAAATGGTTTTGTTTTGGCATGTTGTCTAAAAGACATTTGGTCATTCCATAAGTGACATCGGAGCGAATGGGTGGACGCGAAAATGTTCCCTGTCGTTCTGACAGCATCCTTTCTTCCATTTGCTACCCAAGGTTCATTTTGATGCCAAGGCAACTACACGTGCAGGCGCAAGTGCGCGCGCATTCGCGCGCTTGCAGCCCAATTACTGAACTAGTATTAAAAGTAACGCGACCAGCTGGCGCTGCATGGCGAGTGTGGTATGAGGACGATCCATTTATTTTTGTCCGAACGATGATTTCGGAAATCGTGGCGTAGTTCACAGAGCGCGCGAATCCAAGGGGGGGGAGTCGCCGGCAATTTATTTACGGGAGAGGAGAACTTGTACGATGCGTACGAGCCTTGAATCCATACGAACGACCGTGGACGTAGATGTGCGCGATGCCCGGAATTGGCCATTGCGGCGTGTCATCCGAATGGGTGACATATGACGGGTTTCGAACGTGGTCTTCGCGAGCGTATCGACTCCAAGTATCTCCGCGAGCCGACTTCGGATAATCCACTCTGGCGTCTCGTGAACGACCGCCTGCCTCTCGAAGAGTGCCAGGCGTTCTACTCGGGTATTCGAGATGGCCTTGCGGTCTTCAATCGCGTGCTCTTGGGCCGATTGCTCGAAGAAAGTCCAACGGAGCGAGCGAGGAGTGAGCTGCTTCCGGTGATCGCCGTCGAATTTGGCCCGCCCGCCTCCGCCGCGCACCCGGCCATTTTCAAGCGGTTTTTGCGCTCGTTGGGAGTACCCGAATCCGAAACGCACGAAAGCGCGGATCTTCTCGAACCGACGAACGCATGCGCCGCGGAGGTCGAGGCCCTTTGCAACATGTCCTGGTGCGAACTGCTCGCGCGCCTTCTCGTTGGGGAGACCCAAGGCCCCGTGGTCTTTCCGGTCATTCTCGATGCTTTGAGGCGGAACTACGGCCTCAGCTCGTTCGATGTTCAATACTTCTCCATTCACGCAACCCATGACAAGAAAGACACGGAGATCCTCTTCGATCTTCTTGCGCGCACGGTAAAATCGCAGGCGGACGAGGATGCCGTGTTGCGGGTCGTCGACGAGGCATTCGACGGCGGACGCTATCTGGTGACCGGATGCCGATTGGAGCCGAGCCCTCGCTATCGTTTTGCGGACTACTCGTCCAGCATGACGAGCGGCTCGATGCGAAAAAAGGCTGTCGACGTTTCGGAGCCCACCGAATTTCCCGCGGAGTCGCCGAAGGGAGCCTCTGAAGCGCGCGAGGTGGGAATTTCGCTCGAAAGAGTGGTGGACGACGCAAACGCGGCCCCCATTCGAGAGATAGTCCATCGGGCATGGGCGGCGCTCCGGCCGAGGTCCTATGACGAACCTTTGCCTTCCCACCCAAGGCCCACGGACATCGGGGCCGTCCGCCATTTGCTGCAAGGAGCGCGACGGAGCGCACAGGAATGGGAATTCGTGGTTGCCCCACGCCTGCTGCAAATGTGCCCTGACCTCGACGCGCGCGTTCTGCTCTGGCAGGTGGCACACGCCAGCTACGGCACGCGGCGGAGCGAGGTGCCGGCGATGAAGCTGCTCACGGATTTGCTCTCGGCGCTGAGCCATGAAAACGAAACGAGCGTTGCCGAGGAGCCCTCGCGAAAGGCGGCGCTCCGTCAATCGTCCTTCCTGGAGCTCGTGTCCCGCGGTCTCGTGGCCGAGAACCTGATTGCGTTGGAATGCCTGCCCGTGGTGAAGGGAGCGCTTCTCTCCGCCCCGTCCCGATTGCGTGAATCTGACTTGACCTATTTCGATCGCGCCCGTCGCGATGCGGGCCTCGGGCTCGAGGTCGGTATCGACTTCCTCGCGCGCTACGCCGCCGCGGATGCGGTGGACGGGCTCGTCGAGCGTGCGCTGCATCACGCGCTCGATGCATCGCCGTTCGCTCCGTTTGCGCCCTTTGCGGAGCGCGCTCGCTCCCCTCACTCGAGGAGGCATCCGGATGTCACGGCAACCATCGCCTGATTCGTATGCATTCGAATCCGAGCTGCGCCGCTCGTGCGATGCGGCGTACCTGCGCCCGAGCGCCCGCGACAACCCGATGCGCGAGCTGGTGGAGGGCCGCCTTCCCATCGCGGAGGCGCGTCGGTTCTGGGCCGGCCGATGGACTCGTGTTCTCGTCCTGAACCAACATATCCTGCCGGCGTTGCTTCGCACGTGCCCCGATCTCGAGAGCCGGGCAAATTTGTGGCGCAGCATCTCCGTGGAGTACGGCGAAGGCAAGTACGAGCGCTCGCATCCCGTGCTCTACACCCGCTTTTTGAAAGCATTGGGCTTGGCGGAGGACCCGCATTATCCCTCCAAGCTTCCCGACGATCCGGAAACACGCCGGCTCGTACTCGCGGTGGAAAATGCGAGCTGGCTCGAGTTGCTGGGTGCCTTTCTCGCGCGTGAGACCGTCGGGCCGAAGGTCTTCGGCATCATCGCCGATGCTTTGCGAGCGTCGTACGGCCTGAGCGACGCGGACGTGGAATGGTTCACCGTGCACGCCGTCGGCGATTTGGACGACGCCAACGACATTTTCGACCTGGCCAGGCAATTCGGTACCAACCCCGAAGCGCGCGAGCGCATTCGTGCGGCCATGCTCGCGTGGTTCGACGCCAATTCCGAGTATTGCTGCGCCCTCGGGCCCATACCCATTCACTACGCGGGCCTCGACGGCCACGCGTAAAGGACTCCGATGTCATCCAGCCGACGATTTTACGAATACTGCATGCGATGCCAGAAGCGATTCGATTCCGACCGCTTTCGCACGCGCTGCGATGTGTGCGCAGGGGCAATGGATGTCGAATACGATCTCGAAAAGGTCGAAATTTATCCGAACGAATCGAATCCGATACTTCGTTACCGTGATTTGATACCGGTCATGGACCCGTCGAACTGCGTTTCGGTGGGGGCGGGCAACACGCCGTGCGTTCACGCTCGGGCTTTGGGGCGTCTGCTCGGGCTGCCGAACCTGTTTCTCAAGGACGAGACGAAGAACCCCACGGGCACCGTCAAGGACCGCCCCGCGGAGGTGGTGCTTTCGTACTTGAAGGAGCGTGGAACGTGGCATTTCACGTCGTCGGCGACGGGGAACAGCTCGACGGCCTTCGCGCGGGCCTGCATTTTGAATCCCCCGTTCCAGCACAGCATTTTCGTAGGGGAACGCTGGCTCGATCGTCTCACGTTCGACGCGAACGAACGGGTTCACGTTTGGGTGCTCGAAGGAAAAGACGTGTCGACGAAAGAGGCCATTGCCTTTTCGCGCAAATGGGAGCGCGAGAACGACGTTCCCGCCGAGGGCGGCTTTTTCAACATCGGGCGGCGCGAGGGGTTGAAGCTTGCGTATCTCGAGGCCGTCGATCAACTGAGCACGTCGTTCGATTGGTACGTTCAAGGCGTATCGACGGCGATGGGCGCATTCGGCACGTACAAAGGGGCGCTTCAATATCGCACCCTCGGAAGGGTCGACCGCATTCCGAAAATGGGGCTCGTGCAAGAGTCGACGTGCGCTCCGCAGGTTCACGCCTGGAGGGAGGGGTCGAGCACCATTCAGCCGCACCATATCCTCAAAAATCCTGACGGCATCGCCGATGCGCTGCTCAAAGGCGACCATTCGGAGACGTACCCCTACGTACACCAAATGATGATGCACACGGGTGGCACGTTCGTTTCGGTCACGGCCGACGAAATCCGAGCCGCCCGCCGTGCCATTCTAGAATACGAAGGAATTTCAGCCTGCTGCGCGGCTTCCACGACCGTTGCGGGGATCCGTAAGCTCGTGGAACGCGGTGAGATGAAGCCCGAGGAACGCATTTTGGTGGCGCTTACCGGCAGCGATCGAAATCCGGCGCATCACGTGAAGACATATCGACGCGTCGTTCGTACGAAAGACGGATGGGAACCGGAAGTCAAGGGAGCCAAAGAAGCAAAAGAAGCCAAAGAAGACGGAGCCGCCGCATGAGAGCCATTTGGTCAGATACCGAGGAACTGATTCCGGAGACCCGCGTTCGAGCCGAAGGGATCCATTTTCAAAAGGTGGACACGAACCCCGAGGTTTATGGCGGCTTCATGGCCGGGCTCGACTATCCGAAGTACCATGAAAGCATTCTTCATCCCGGCGTGCCGGACTATGAAAAACGCGCCGACAAAGTGGTCCACGAGCATTGCCACGAGCAGCCCGAGGTGCGCTTTTGCTTGGAAGGGGCAGGGGTTTTCGAGATTCGGTCGACCGACGATCGCTGGATGAAGTGCACGGTGGAACCGGGCGATTTGCTCATCATTCCGGCTCGGCGCTACCATAAATTCTATCTGGCCGAGAATAAGTACATTCGCCACTTGATGTTCAGCAAGACACGCGGTGCAGACGGTCAGGTGGTTCCTCAATATCGAAACGCTACGCAAGCGCCGCAAGCGGCGAAGGAGCCGAAAACGCGTTACGAGGAGTATACGCGTTACGAGGAGCTCCTGGCGCTCCTCCCGACGCCCGACAAGCGCGTCTCGAGGGACCATTTGCTCTTTTTCGTTCCACACCTCACGACCGCGCTGTGGCTCGAAGTGCTGCTCGAAGATGTTTCCCAAGCCGTGAAGTTCATCGACGAGGGCCGCGTTCTCGAGGCCGGCGATCTGTTCGCGCGCGCCGCCGTCATCGAAAAGCAGCTGGTCTCGGAGCTGGAGGTCAGCGAACGAATACCCCCGAGCGAATTCGCGGAACTGCGCCACAAGGCCTATGCAGGAAATGGCGGCGATTCTCCGGGATTCCGGCGTCTGCTGGAGGTGGGGAAGACGATTGTGCCGGCCGTCGAAAAGCTCTGCGCGCGCCGCGAAGTGGACATCGTCACGGTCCTTCGAAAGCCGTCCGACCATTACGATTTGCATCTTTTGTTGCGCGCCATCTTGGAGCTCGACGGCTGGATACGTACGTGGCGCTATACGCATTTTCGACTCGCCGAGCGCCATTTGGGACCGGAAGCCGTATCCATGAAAGGCCGCCCCGTCAGCGCCCTCCTCGCGGGGGCCGAGCTCCGAATCGTTCCCGAGCTCTGGTCAGCCATCACGAATTTCACCCACGCGACGACCCAGAGCTTCACCGGCGCTTGAAGCGTGTCCCAAGAGAGATTCACATGAAGGCGGGAAGGCGGGAAGGTTTTTTGTTTCCACTCGACCCGCTGGCCGAATTGAAAACCAAAGAAAAGCGCCTCGCGCTGCAAGTGCCGTAAGACCTTCCCGCCTTCCCGCCTTCATGTGAATTTCTGGGAGCGGCACTTGCTTTCAGCGGTTGTTGATAGCGAAGGAGTTGAGCCATGGCATGGATTGATTGGGATAGTGTTCCCGAGGAAAAGATTGTGGATGGGGTTCGCCGGAAAATGGTGAGCTCCGAGAACATGACCATCGTCATGTGGTTCTGGGACAAGGGGGTCGATCTTCCGGCGCATACCCACCCGCACGAGCAGTTTTACTATCTCGTCTCGGGAAAAGGCATCTTCAAGTCGGAGGGCGAAGAGCGGCTCTTCGACCAGCCGGGATCGTCGTGGATGGTGCCTGGCAACGTCCCGCATGCGACGACGTACCTCGAGGATTCCATCACCATGGATATCTTCAGCCCCCCGCGGGAGGACATGATCGCGGGCGTCGACCCATACATTCGCAAGGCCACGAAAAAGGCTCTCTGATATGGATACCCAGCGCCTCGTCGATCGGCTGCGCACAGCGAGTCGGGAGCAGTGGTCCGCCCTGCTGACGGAGTTTCTTCGCTCGGAGATCGCGCGCCGCGTGGGATTGGAGCCCGACGAGATCGGCTCGCATGAAGGCTTCATGGACGTCGGGATCGACTCCTTGAGGGCCACGGAGATGAGGGTCCTATTGGACTCTCATCTCGATCTGTCACTTCCGAGCTCGTTGCTGTTCGATTTTCCAAATATCGAAGCGTTGGTGGAGCGGCTGGTGACCCTCGTCTCGGCCCACCTCGGTGACGTGCGTGCGTCGCAGAGCGAAAGCCGCGGGCCTGGGGCACCCTCCGTCGATGACGCGATCGCCATTCTCGGAATGGGTTGTCGCTTTCCAGGAGGGATTGGCAGCCCCGATGATTATTGGCGCGTATTGGTCGAGGGCATCGACGCCACGACGGATATTCCCGCCGATCGATGGGACAATGATGCCTATTTCAGCTTGGATCCCGAAGTGCGCGGGGCGATTGCGACCCGTCGTGGCGGCTATCTGCCCCACAAGGACCAGTTCGATTGTGCCTTCTTCAACATCGCACCGCGCGAAGCGTTGTACATGGATCCGCAGCAGCGGATCCTGTTGGAAGTCGTTTGGGAGACGTTCGAAAACGCCGGCGTGCCGCCAGAGACGTTCTACGGCACGGACACCGGCGTATTCATCGGAATGGGAACGCACGATTATTTCGTGCACGTCGCCGAACACGTTGCCGACAACGAAATTGATATTTCGTGCGCAACCGGAGTGTCGGCGGCCGTCGCCGCAGGACGGATCTCGTACGTCTTTGGTTTTCGTGGCCCGTCGCTGACGGTCGACACGGCCTGCTCGTCGTCGCTCGTGGCCGTTCACGTCGCGTGCGAGAGCCTGCGCCGCGGCGAGTGCCGGCAGGCCATTGCAGGCGGCGCGGCCATGATTCTGTCGCCGCTTCAACATCGGTTTTGTTCGCGGGCCCGCATGCTATCCCCGGATGGTCGCTGCAAGTCGTTCGACGAGGCGGCGGACGGATATGGGCGCAGCGAAGGCATTGGCACCGTCCTGTTGACGCGCTTGTCGGACGCGCTCCGCGATGGGGCCCCGATTCTGGCGGTGATCGCGGGCAGTGCGGTGAATCAGGACGGGGCAAGCGGCGGCCTGACGGTGCCAAATGGGCCGGCGCAGCAACGGGTCATTCAGAGCGCTCTGCGGAGCGCCGGTTTGGTTCCGGACGACATCGATTGCATCGAGGCGCATGGCACCGGTACGCCGCTGGGCGATCCGGTGGAGATGCACGCGCTGGGGGAGGTCTTCTCGGGAACCCGGACGAGCCCCCTTTGGGTTGGTTCGGCGAAATCGAATCTCGGGCACATGGAGGCGGCCGCCGGAATGGGCGGCCTGATGAAGGCGGTACTTCAGATTCGAAATGCGGCCATCGTTCCGAGTCTGCATTTCCGAAATCCGAGCTCCAAAATTCAATGGGCGAATTTGCCGGTGAAGGTGCCGACATCCGTGGTGCCCTGGCCGGCGGGCCGGCTGCGGCGTGCGGGGATCAGCAGCTTTGGCATGAGCGGTACGAATGCCCACGTGGTCGTGGAGCAAGCACCGGCCATCGAAAGCGTGCCCGCCGCCGTGGCCGCGACGCCGTCGCTTCCTGCCATTCTGCCATTCCTGATATCCGCAAAAACGGACGTGGCGTTGCGCGCACAAGCTTTACTTCTGCGCGAGCACATCGAAGCCCGTCCCGATCTCGAGCTCGTCGATATCGCCTACTCCCTCGCCACCACCCGCTCCCATTTCGAACATCGGGCCGCCATCGTTGCCCACGATCGACTTGCCCTCATGGGCAGTCTCGATGCGCTTGCAAAGGGGCAGTCGTGCGGGGGAGCCGTCGTCGGGCCACGCGCGGGCGATGGGAAGCTCGTCTTCGTCTTTCCGGGGCAAGGCTCGCAGTGGCAGGCCATGGCGTCGTCTCTGCTCGAGACATCCTCCGTCTTTCGCGAGCAGCTCGAAGCGTGCGAGCGCGCCTTCTCACCGTACGTCGATTGGTCTTTGCTCGCTGTCCTTCGCGGGCTCGGCGGCCAAGACGCTTCCTTGGACCGCGTCGATGTCGTGCAGCCAGCGCTTTTCGCCGTGATGGTCTCGCTCGCCGTGCTCTGGCGATCCATGGGCGCCCGGCCCGACGCCGTCGTCGGACATAGTCAGGGCGAGATTGCCGCGGCCTATGTCGCGGGTGCCCTTTCACTCGACGATGCGGCCAAGATCGTTACCCTCCGCAGCCGCGCGCTCACCCGACTCGCGGGCAAAGGGGCCATGGCGGCCGTCGAGCTCGGGCTCGAATCGCTGCAGACGCACCTCGCACCCTTTGGCGATCGGCTGTCCATCGCCGCGGTGAACAGCCCCCGCGCCGCCCTCGTCTCGGGCGACCCCGATGCGGTCGATGCGCTCCTGCGCGAGCTCGACGCGATTCAGGTCTTCGCTCGAAAAGTGCGCGTCGATTATGCCTCGCATTGCGCCCACGTCGATGCCGTACAGGGCGAGCTGCTCTCCCAGCTGCAGGACATCGAGCCGCGCGCCAGCACGATTCCGCTTTATTCCACGGTCAACGGAGCTCGAATCGACGGTACGCAGCTCGATGCCGCGTATTGGTTTCGCAACCTCCGACAAACCGTGCGTTTCGCGGATGCGACCGAAAAGCTACTGGAAGACGGATATCGCTTTTTCGTCGAGGTCAGCCCCCATCCGGTGCTCACGCTCGCTCTGAACGAGACGCTCGAAAGCGCCTCGGGCATTCACGCCACCGTCGTGGGCTCCCTTCGCCGTGACGAGGGCGACTTCGCGCGGTTGCTTCTTTCCTTTGCCGAGATCCATGTGCGCGGACGGAATCTCGATTGGAATGCCTTCTTCCAGCCCTGGAGCCCTCGCCGCATCGGCCTGCCGACGTACGCCTTTCAGCGTGAGCGATTCTGGCTCGACGCTCCGAGCGCGCGGCGTGCCGATGTCGCCTCCGCGGGACTGATCTCGGCCAACCACCCGCTCTTGGGCGCTGCCGTCGCCTTGGCGGGGGCCGATGAACTTCTCTTCACCGCGCGCTTGTCGCTCTCCGAGCATCCTTGGCTTTTGGGCCACCAAGTCTTCGGTACGGTCCTCTTGCCTGGCACGGCCTTCGTCGAGCTCGCGCTCGTTGCTGCCCATCGTGTCGGCCTCGAGCGGCTCGAAGAGCTTACGCTGGAAGCACCCTTCGCGCTCCCGCCGCGTGGGGCCATGCTCGTGCAACTCTCGGTGGGTGCTCCCGACGAGACGGGCCGGAGGTCGCTCGCTCTCCATGCTCGCTCGGAGGACGCCCCCCTCGACGCACCCTGGACCAGGCACGCACGCGGCTTTTTGGCTCCGGCCGCGCCGGCCCACTTCGATTTCGAGCTGCGTGCTTGGCCTCCGCCGGGTGCGACGGCGATTTCTCTCGATGGCTTTTACGACCAATTGGCCCATGCGGGATTTGCCTATGGCGCGGATTTCCAGGGTCTACGTGCCGTCTACGAGTGCGGCGACGAGCTCTTCGCCGAGGTCCAACTTCCCGACGCGCTCGTCCAGGATGCCAAACGATTTGCCCTGCACCCGGCCCTCCTCGACGCGGCTCTGCACGCGCTTGCCGTCGAGAGCACGGATGCCGCGTTGCCTTTCTCGTGGAGCGACGTTTCATTGCGCGCCGTTGGCGCGTCCGCCCTGCGCGTGCGCTTTCGGCGTCTCGGCGAGGGAGGCACCGTCTCGCTCGATATCGCAGATGCCACGGGCGAGCCGATGGCGCACGTCCATGCCCTCGCCATCCGGCCTGCAGCGCCCGAGCAACTGCACCGCGCTCTTTCGTCCCACCGGGGTGCTCTCTTCAGGGTGACCTGGCCGGAGGTGCACGACGTGCCGCGCCCGTCGTTTCGCGCAGCTCTATTGGGCTCGGATGACTTCGCGCTCTCCTCGATCCGGACGGACGATGCGCCGCTTCCGAGCTACTCCGATCTCGCCGCATTGAAAGAGGCACTCGCGCAGGGCGCACCTCGCCCCGATGTCGTCTTCGTTCCCTTTGCCTTTCGTGACACGGCGGACGTCATTTCCGCTGCCCATCACGCCACCGCCAAGGCACTCGCTCTGCTCCAAGCCTGGCTGGCCGATGAGCACTTTGCCTCGTCTCGCCTCGTCGTCCTCACCCAAGGTGCCATCGCGACGTCTCCCGACGAGGACGTCCACGATCTCGTGCACGCGCCGCTCTGGGGGCTCGTGCGGTCCGCGCAAACCGAATACCCCCAATCCTCCATCGTCCTCCTCGACATCGACCACACCGATGCGTCTCGTCACGCGTTGCGTTCGCTGTCCTTGCCTGCGGCGGACGAGAATCAGATGGTCCTCCGCGAGGGTCAGCTGCTCGTTCCTCGGCTCGCGCGATGCTCGCATTCTCCTGAACCATCGCCGCGAGCGCTCGACGCCGAAGGCACGGTGCTCATCACCGGAGGCACCGGTACGCTGGGGAGCCTTTTGGCGCGCCACTTGGTCGCAAACCATGGCGTCAAGCACGTGCTGCTCACGTCGCGACAGGGGCCTCGAGCTCCCGGCGCCGAGACCCTCGCGCGCGAGCTCGAGTCTGCCGGTGCTCGGGTGTCGATCGCCGCGTGCGATGCCTCCGATCGGCATGCGCTCTCGGAGCTCTTGGCGTCCATCCCGCACGAGCATCCGCTCACGGCCATCGTCCATGCCGCAGGCTTGCTCGACGATGGTCTGCTCGAATCGCTGACGCCCGAGCGGCTCTACCCGGTTTTGCGCGCCAAGCTCGATGCCGCGCTGCACCTGCACGAGCTCACGCAATCGCTCGACCTCGCGGCGTTCGTCCTCTTCTCTGGCCTCGCCGGCGTGATCGGTTCCCCCGGCCAAGCGAACTACGCCGCCGCCAACGCCTTCCTCGATGCTCTGGCTCATCATCGCAAGGCCCGCGGGCTTGCGGCGCTTTCGCTCGACTGGGGCTATTGGGCGCAGAAGAGCGGCATGACCGCCCATCTCACCGACGCCGACCTGCAGCGCATGACCCGAGGCGGATTGCGCCCGCTCTCCTCGGAAGAAGGCCTCGCTCTATTCGATATGGCCCTCGCGCGCCCCGATGCCATGCTCGTGGCCGCGCGCTTCGATACGGCGGCTCTCGCTCGTCAGACCGCCCCCTTGCTCCGAGGCCTCGTTCGAGCCAGGACCTTGCCAACGGCGGCCGACGCCCCTGCGATCCGGGCGGATTCCTCGCTCGAACAGCGGCTTCGTGCTCTTTCCCCCGAGGACCGTGAGCGCTCCCTGCTCGACGTCGTTCGCTCTGCGGCCGCCACTGTGCTGGGCCTTTCTTCCGCCGCCACCCTCGAGCCGCATCGTCCCCTCCAGCAGCTCGGCCTCGATTCGCTCATGGGGCTCGAGCTCCGCAATCGGCTTTCGGCCGCCATGGGGCTTCGACTGCAGGCCACCCTCCTCTTCGAACATCCCTCTCCGGCAGCGCTCGCGCGATTTCTCTCCACGCTCATGGTCGGCCCGGTCACGAACGATCCGCCCTGGGAAATCTCGATGCGACCGGCCAACGAGGAAACGCGGCTCGTGGATTTGTCGTTGGGCCAACAACGGCTCTGGTTTCTCGACCGTCTCGCACCCGAGAGCGGCCAGTACAACGAGAACTTTGCCCTCGAAGTCACGGGAACGCTGGACATCGAACGTCTTCGACGATGCCTCGCGCTTCTCGTCCGGCGCCACGAGGCCCTGCGAACGACGTTTCCGGAAGTGGCCATAACCCCGGGCAGTGTGGAGGTGCCGCGCGCGCTCATCGCTCCGGACGGGCCTGTCCCGCTCGAGGAAATGGACCTGCGGCAACTTGGATGGACCGATGCGGGACTCGCAGGCCTGACCGCCGACTTCCGCCGCCGTCCTTTCGATCTCGAGCGGGGGCCGCTGTGGCGGGTCCTGGCACTGACATTGGATGACGGCCGGCATATCCTATATTTCGTACTGCATCACGTCATTACCGACGTTCTTTCGATTGTCGTATTTGTCGACGAGCTGTCTCGCGTATATCGAAGTTCGGATGCGTTGCCCGAATTGCGTTATGCCTATTCGGATTTCGTTCGCTACGAGCGAAAGTATGCCGCCGAAGAAGCCTACATAGCGGGTGTCGCCTGGTGGAAAGAACGCTTGGCAGGCATTTCGCGCCTCGAATTGCCTTATCGGGTCAGAGAGGCCGTGTCTCACGAAGAGCAAGCGCGTACTCAGCCCGCCGCCCTGGTGTCCGTGTCTTTGTCGCCCGCGCTCAGCCAATCGATTCACGATTTCGCACGAAGAGAAGGAAGCACCCTGTTCGAGGTTCTTCTGGCGGCATGGGCCTGCGTGCTCGCGCGTTATTCTGGTTCGGGTCAATCCGACATTCCCGTTGGAACCCTGGTTTCGAAGCGCGATCGCCGCGAGCTCGATGGGGTCCTAGGCTTTTTCGTCAATACCGTGCTCCTGCGGTGCGATGTATCTCGAGGCCCGACATTTCTCGAGTTGGTGCGGCGAACGAGCGACATGGTTCGGGATGCCATGAGGCACCAGACCGTGGACTTCGCCGACGTCGTGCGGGCACACCGCGAGGCCGCCGCCGATGCCCGTGGCCTCGAGGTCCAGACCGTACTGAGCCTGGTGCCGTTTCGCGCGGACGAAGGAGCAGACGGCTCGTGGACATTCGCGCGAGAGGACTGGTTGCCTGCCTGCCCAGCGGCCAAATTCGACCTTTACCTCGAGCTGCAAGACGGTGCGGGTGGCCTTCGCGGACATCTGGAGTACGCGAAGGACTCGTTCGAGCCCGGCACGATCCACGGAATGGTGCGGCACTTCGAAGCATTCCTCGAGGCGGCAATGGCACAATCCGATGTCACCATCGATCGATTGTCCGTGCTTTCCAGCGCCGAGCGACAACAGCTTCTGGTCGCATGCAACGATACGGTTCGAGACTATCCCAGAGACGCATGCATTCACGAGCTGATCGAAAATCGGGCCGCGCGCACCCCCGATGCCGTGGCACTCGCATTCGAGGACAAGCAGCTCACCTATGGACAGCTCGAGGCAAGAGCGAATCGACTTGCCCAGTACATCGTTGCGGTGGGCGCCGAGGCAAAGGTCGACGTCGGACCCGGTGTGATCGTGGGCGTGTGCCTCGAGCGCTCGCTCGATATGGTCGTCGCGCTGCTGGCCATCGCAAAAACGGGGGCGGCGTACATGCCCTTGGATCCGTCCTATCCGCGCCAGCGGCTGGCGTTCATTCTGGAGCACTCTCGAGCCCCGTTGCTCGTGACCAGTGGCCAGCTTGAATCGAATCTCGAATACGGCTCCAAGATTCGAACGATTCGATTGGATCTCGAAAAGGATGCGTTGGATGCATGCATGGCAACGCCGCCAAAGTCCTCGGTGACGGCCGAGCATGTGGCGTACGTGCTCTACACCTCGGGCTCGACGGGTGAACCGAAGGGCGTCGAGGTCGGCCACCGCGCACTGACGAATCTCATTTCGTACTTCGTGGAGGAGCTCGCGGTCGAGCCGAGCGACACGTTGCTTGCGGTAACGTCGTTTTCATTCGATATCTCGGGACTCGAGATATGGGTGCCCCTGGTGCGGGGCGCGACATGCCGCTTGGTCTCGAAAGAGCGTGCCTCCGATGGGTACCTACTCCGGCGCGAGCTCGAGCGGGCCACCATCATGCAGGCCACGCCTGCGACTTGGCATCTGCTCATCGAAGCGGGCTGGAAAGGCTCGCCGAATCTGCGTGCCCTTTGCGGCGGCGAGGCCCTTGCGTGGCATCTCGCCATGGAGCTCGCACAGCGCACCAAGCGGCTGTGGAATTGCTACGGGCCGACGGAGACGACAATCTGGTCGACGGTGTGGGTGGTCGATCCGGGACGGGGCAGTGTCAGTTTGGGTCGCCCTATTGCGAATACGCGCGTCTACGTGCTGGATGCCCATGGGGAACCCGCTGCGGTGGGGCTTCCGGGAGAGTTGTTCATCGCAGGCGATGGCGTTGCGCGGGGCTATCTGCACCGTCCCGAGCTGACTCGGGAGCGATTCGTCCCCGATCCTTTCGCAGAAAGCGCGAACGCGCGCATGTATCGGACGGGCGATCGCGTGCGCTGGGCCTCCGATGGAACATTGGAATTTCTCGAACGTGTCGATCAGCAGGTGAAGATTCGCGGTTTCCGCATCGAGCTCGGCGAAATCGAGCATGCACTCGGCAGCCACGCGGCCGTGGCCCGCTCTGCGGTCGTCGTCGACAAGAGCGGCCTCGATGCGCGCCTGGTGGCTTACTACGTCGCGAAGGCGGATGGGCCCCGCATCACGGCGGACGATTTGCGAGAGCACCTGAAGAACTCGTTGCCCGCGGCGATGGTCCCGTCCTTCTTCGTGGTCTTGCCTGCACTGCCCCTCACGCCGAATGGAAAGGTGGATCGGCTGGCGCTCGGCAAATTGGAAATCCCGCGCGCGGACGATGCGCGCGTGCACGTTCTGCCGAGCGACGACATCGAGCGCGGCATCGCCGAAGTTTGGCAAAGCCTTCTCGGTCGCCCCAGCGTGGACGTGGGGCGGACGTTTTTCGAGCAAGGGGGTAATTCGCTGCAACTCGTTCGGATGCAACGGGGCATTTGGACGAATTTGAAGATCAAGCTGTCCGTTGCCGAGCTTTTTGCTCATCCGAGAATCTCCGATCTCGCGCAGCACGTTCGGCGAGTCCGAGGTGAAGGCACCCGACCCCAGGCGTCTTTGATGCCTGCCGAGGCGCGCGCGGATGGCCATCTTGCGAGCCCGCAGGAACCCATCGCCATCATCGGTATTTCCTGCCGAATGCCCACTTGCGACAATCCCGAGGAACTGTGGGCTCTTCTCCGGGATGGCGAAAATGCCATTGGGAGTCTTTCGGTGGACGGCCGTTCGGTCCCGTGCGGGGTCGTGGAGGATCTCGAGTCATTCGATGCAGGGTTCTTCCGGATGGTTCCGCGCGAAGTCGCCCGCATGGATATGCGCCAGCGACTCGTGCTGGAGGTAAGCTGGGAGGCGCTCGAACGAGCCGGAATCCCCGGCTCGACGTTGGAAGGCTCCCAGGTGGGCGTTTACGTCGGGGCGTCCGGGATCTCGCACCTGTCAGGCGAAGCGGATACCCACGACATCACGGGCCATCTTCCCGCCGTCATCGCGGGGCGTATCAGCTATTTCTTGGGGCTGCGGGGGCCGAGCATGTCCATCGACACGGCGTGCTCGTCGTCGCTGGTGGCCGTGCACCTTGCCTGCAAGTCGCTGCGCGCGGGGGAGTGCACCGTCGCTCTGGCCGGAGGCGTGGGGTTGCTTCCTCGGAGCGCACGCGAGATGGACTCGTGGACCGCTCTCGGGCACATGGCGAAGGACGGGAGGTGCAAACCGTTCGACGCGTCGGCGGACGGCATCGTCGGAAGCGATGGTTGCGCCATGCTGGTGCTCATGCCCCTCCGCGCCGCGGTGCAGAAGGGCCATCGTGTTTTGGCGTTGGTTCGGGGTAGCGCGATCAATCACGATGGGCGCGCTCAAGGACTCACCGTTCCGAATGGCGCCGCCCAAGAAGAGGTCATTCGGAGTGCACTCGCCGATGCGCGCGTCGACGCGAACGATGTCGCGTACGTCGAGTGCCATGGCACCGGCACGCCCCTCGGCGATCCCATCGAGCTGCACGCGCTCGGCAATGTGTTCCGCGAATCCGGCCATCGCGATCGCCCGCTCGTCTTGGGATCCATCAAAGGCAATCTTGGACATACGGACGCGGCGGCGGGTGTCGCGGGCTTGCTGAAAGTCGTGCTCGCGTTCGAGCATGGCGTGATCCCGAAGAGTCTGCACTTCGAAACACCCAATCCGCATATCGCGTGGGACGAGTTGCCAGTGGAGGTTGCGGCCGAATCGGTGGCGTGGCCCCGGCAGGACGCAGCACGCATCGCCGGTGTGAGTTCGTTCGGAATGAGCGGGACGAATGCCCACGTCATTCTCGAAGAAGCTCCGTCTCTTTCCGCGGCCGAAACGAGAGCGGGAGTGGAAAAGCTGGTCGTGCCGGTGCTGCTTTCGGGCAAGAGCGACGCGGCACTGCGGGCGCAGGCCGATCGGCTGCGCGCGCATCTCGAGCGCCATTCCGACCTCGAGCTCGTCGATGTAGCGTACTCGCTCGCCACGACCCGCTCGCACTTCGAGCACCGCGCCGCTTTCGTCGCGAACGATCGCGCCGGGTTGATCCGTAGCCTCGAATCGCTCGCCACGGGACGAAGCTCGCAACGCACGACCTCGGCGTCGAAGGTCGCCGTGCTCTTTACGGGGCAGGGGAGCCAACGGCTCGGCATGGGCCGCACCCTTTATGAGGTCTTCCCCGCCTTCCGCGATGCGTTCGATGCCGTGTGCGAACACCTCGATCCGCACCTCGAGAGACCCCTGCGCGAGGTGCTCTTTGCCGCAGAAGGCTCCGAAGAAGCCGCACGGCTCGATGAGACTTCCTTTGCGCAGACATCCCTGTTCGCACTCGAGGTGGCGCTCTTCCGGCTTTTCGAGACCATCGGTCTCGAAGTGCACCTTTTGCTCGGACACTCCATCGGCGAATTGGTCGCGGCGCACGTGGCGGGGGTTCTCTCTCTTCGAGATGCCTGCACCTTGGTCGGTGCGCGTGCCCGGCTCATGCAAGACCTCCCGCGCGGAGGGCTCATGCTCACTGTGCACGCTTCCGAAGACGAGCTGCTCCCCGTGCTGGCGCAGACCAACGACCGGGTCCTCATCGCCGCGCTCAATGGTCCGTCCTCTACCGTCGTCAGTGGGGACGGCGACGCGGTGCTCGAGGTGGAAAGGCACTTCCAGGCACTCGGGCGCAAGTGCTCCCGGCTGCGCGTGAGCCACGCGTTCCACTCCCATCACATGGACGGCATGCTCGAGGCGTTCGGCGCGGTCGCCCGGACCTTGACGTATCATTCGCCTCGCATCCCCATCGTCTCGAATGTCACGGGCAAGCTCGCCGAGGCCAGCGAGCTCGTCGCCCCCAGCTACTGGGTCGAGCACGTAAGGCGTGCGGTCCGCTTCCTGGATGGCGTGAGGACTCTGCATGGCGAAGGGGCTCGCACATTCCTCGAACTGGGGCCCGCCGGCGTGCTCTCGGCTCTCGCCCGCGAGGCTCTGTCGGGCGAGCTTCGAACGCACACCACGTTCGTTCCGGCCCTGCGAAATGGCCGCCGCCCGGACATCGAGACCTTCACCGCCGCCCTCGGCGAGCTGCACACGCGCGGACACCACCTCGATTGGAATGCCTTCTTCCAACCGTGGAAGCCTCGTCGCGCCGAGCTGCCCACCTATGCCTTTCAACGCGAGCGCCTCTGGATCGATGCCCCCAAGTCGCGACAGGCCGATGTGGCCTCCGCCGGGCTGACGTCGGCCGAGCATCCGCTCTTGGGCGCGGCCGTTGCCTTGGCCGACGTCGATGGGTTTCTGTTCACCGGTCGCTTGTCGCTCTCCGAGCACCCATGGCTTTCGGGCCACCAGGTCTTCGGCGCGGTCATCTTGCCGGGCACCGCATTGGTCGAGCTCGCGCTGGTGGCGGCCCATCGCGTGGGGCTCGATCGGGTCGAGGATCTCACGCTGGAGATTCCCCTCGCGCTTCCCGCGGAGGGGGCGATGCGGGTGCAGCTCTCTGTCGGTGTCCCGGACGAGACGGGGCGAAGGTCGCTCTCTCTCTACGCTCGCCCGGATGGCGAGGAGGACGATGCACCCTGGACGAGGCACGCCAGCGGGCTGCTCGCGCCGGCAGCACCGGCCATTTCAGATTTCGAGCTGCGCGTTTGGCCGCCGGCAGGAGCGGTGGCGGTGCCTCTGGACGGGCTCTACGAGCAGTTGGCTCGTTTGGGATTCGTGTACGGCGCGGACTTCCAGGGCCTGCGTGCTGTCTGGAAGCGCGGCGAAGATCTTTTCGCCGAGGTCGAGCTCTTCGAAGCGGCCGCCAGAGATGCCGGGCGTTTCGCTCTTCACCCGGCCCTCCTCGATGCGGCGCTGCATGCGCTCACCGTCGAGAGCCTGCACACGGGAGCCAGTGCCACGCTGCCCTTCTCCTGGAGTGACGTTTCCTTGCGGGCCGTGGGGGCTTCCGCCCTACGCGTGCGTTTTCGGCGCCCCAACGACGGGCGGCGTGTCGCCTCGCTCGACATTGCCGATGCCACCGGCGAGCCGATGGCCCGCGTCGGTGCTCTTTCCAGCCGCCCCGTCGCGCCCGAGCAGTTGCACCGTGCGCGTTCGTCCGAACACGATGCGCTCTTCCGCGTCGAGTGGACCGAGGCGCCGAGTTTCTCTCCGTCGTCGTCCTCCGCATCCCTTCGCTGGGCTTTGCTCGGCGGCCTGAACGCCGACGAGGTTTCCTCCTTATTGGGCGGCCACGCGCAGCTCGAGTCGTATCCCGATCTCGCTGCGCTCCAGGATGCACTCGCGCAGGGCGCTCCCAGGCCCGATGGGGTCCTCGTGCGCTTCATCCCGCATGCAGGATCCGACGCTTCGGACATCCTATCCGCCACGCATCGCGCCACCGCCAACGCCCTCGCGCTGCTCAAAGCCTGGCTTGCCGACGAGCGCTTCGCGTCGTGTCGCCTCGTCTTGCTCACCCGAGGTGCCATCGCCGCGCGTCCCGACGACGCCGTTCCCGATTTGATTCACGCTCCTCTTTGGGGCCTCGTTCGCTCCGCGCAATCGGAAAATCCTCACGCCGCCATCGTCCTCGTCGACATCGACTCCAGCGAAGCTTCGCGTCGCGCGCCGCTCGCGTTCGACCCGGGCGAAAACCAGTTGGCCGTGCGCGACGGAAACGTTCTCGTTCCGCGTCTGGTGCGCGCGTCCTCGGAGTCCGCCGCACGACGGCTCGACCCCGAAGGCACGGTGCTCATCACCGGAGGCACGGGTGCGCTGGGGAGTCTTTTGGCCCGGCACGTGGTGCAGCACCATGGTGGCAGGCACCTCCTTCTGACCTCGCGACAAGGACCGGCGGCTCCCGGCGCCGATGCCCTCGCCCGCGAGCTCGAGGCCGCAGGCGCACGCGTCACCCTTGCTGCGTGCGATGCCTCGGACCGTCCTGCGCTGGAGCAACTCTTGGCCGCCATCCCTCACGAGAATCCGCTGACGGCCGTCATTCATGCCGCCGGCGTACTCGACGATGGCACCCTTGCTTCGCTGACACCTGAGCGACTTCCGACGGTCCTGCGCGCCAAGGTCGATGCGGCCGTGCACCTGCACGAGCTCACGCGATCGTCGAACCTGTCCGCCTTCGTCCTGTTTTCCTCCCTCTCGGGCGTGCTCGGTGCTCCGGGACAGGCCAATTACGCCGCCGCCAGCACGTTCCTCGATGCGTTTGCGCACCATCGCAAGAGCCAAGGGCTTCCTGCGCTGTCGCTCGACTGGGGTCTCTGGGCCGAAAAGAGTGGCATGGCCGCGCATGTCACCGACGCCGGCCTGCAACGCATGGCCCGCAGCGGCTGGCATCCACTCTCGTCCAAGCAGGGACTCGCCCTTTTCGATGCGGCCCTCGCGCGGCCCGATGCCGTTCTGGTGCCCGCCCGATTCGATGCTGCGGCGCTCTCCAAGCAGGCTCCCGACGAAGGCGCCGTGCCTGCCTTGCTCCGAGGGCTCGTTCGAGCCAGCGCATTTCGCTCCCTCGCCTCGCTCTCGAAAATCAGGCGCGGCGGACCGCGTGCTTCCGCCTCATCGCTCGAGGAGCGGCTGCGAAGTCTGTCGTCGGGCGACCGTCAGCGCGCACTGCTCGATCTCGTGCGCTCCGAAATCGCCGGCGTCCTCGGGATGGGCCCCAATGACCTCGATCCCCATCGTGCCCTGCAGGAGCTCGGCCTCGACTCTCTCTTGGCACTCGAGGTCCGCAATCGACTCTCGGCGGCGACGGGCTCCCGCCTCGATCCCACGCTCCTCTTCGACCACCCTACGCCCCACGCGCTGACGGAGCTGCTCGCGAAGAAGCTTCTTCCGCACGAGGCCGAAAGCCATCTCCCCATCCTTGCCGAGATCGACCGACTCGAGAGCTCGCTCGTCGCCCTCGACGGAAATGACTTGGCGCGCACGAAAGTCGTCAAGCGTCTGCGGTCCCTGCTTTCGAATTGGAATACACCCGCTCCCAACGCCCCGAGCACTGATTTCGAATCCGCCAGCGACGAGGAGCTTTTTGCATCCTTGGACAAAGGGTTCGCCGAGGTGAATCCATGAGCCAACGCAACGAGACGGAGGAGAAGCTCCGCGCGTACCTCAAACAAGCCATGAACGAGCTTCGCGATACGCACCAGCGGTTGCGCATCGCCGAAGAAAAATGGCGCGAGCCCATCGCCATCGTGGCCATGAGCTGTCGCTACCCGGGTGGCGTGCGCTCCCCCGAAAGCCTCTGGCAACTGGTGTGCGATGGCCGTGATGCGATATCCACCTTCCCCGAAAATCGCGGTTGGGATCTCGAAGGCCTCTACGATCCCGACCCGGAGATGCTTGGCAAGAGCTATGCGCGCGAAGGTGGCTTTCTCCACGACGCCGACCTCTTCGATCCGGCCTTCTTCGGCATCAGCCCTCGCGAGACGCTCGCCATCGATCCTCAGCAGCGCCTCTTGCTCGAAATCTCTTGGGAAGCGCTCGAACGCGCGGGCATCGATCCTTCCTCTCTCCACGGTTCGCTCGCGGGCGTCTTCGTCGGCATCATGTACAGCGACTACGGCGCACGGTTTTGTCTGCAGGCACCCCCGGGCGATCTCGAAGGCTACGTTGGCATCGGCAGCTCGCCGGCCATCGCGGCGGGGCGCATTGCCTACACGTTCGGACTGCAAGGTCCGACGGTCACCATCGATACGGCGTGCAGCTCGTCGCTCGTTGCCATTCACCTCGCCAGCGAGGCTTTGCGCAAGGGCGAATGCTCCCTCGCGCTCGCGGGCGGCGTCACCGTCATGGCCACCCCGATGGCCTTCGTCGCCTTCAGCCGCCAGCGCGGGCTTGCGCCCGATGGGCGTTGCAAATCGTTCTCCGCCGAGGCCGACGGCGTGGCATGGGCCGAAGGTGCCGGCATGCTCTTGCTCGAGCGCCTCTCCGACGCCAGGCGAAACGGGCATCCCATTCTGGGCATGTTGCGGGGCTCGGCGGTGAATCAAGATGGCAAGAGCCAAGGCCTGACGGCACCAAACGGACCTGCGCAAGAGCGCGTTATTCTTCACGCGCTCGAAAGCGCGCGGCTTTCGCCCGAAGACGTCGATGCGATCGAGGCCCACGGGACCGGCACCAACTTGGGCGATCCCATCGAAGCCCGTGCCCTTTTTGCGACGTATGGACAAGCCCATTCGAAGGACAACCCCATTTGGCTGGGGAGTCTGAAGTCCAATATTGGTCACACGCAAGCGGCGGCCGGGGTGGGCGGCGTCATCAAGATGGTGTTGGCCATGCAGCATGGCGTGTTGCCCAAAACGCTGCATGCGGAAAATCCGTCGCCCCACATCGATTGGTCGCCGGAGACCGTCCGCCTTTTGAACGAGCCCGTTCCCTGGTCTCCGCGGCCTGGTAATGGTCGTCCGCGGCGCGCTGGAATTTCCTCGTTTGGTGTGTCGGGCACCAACGCCCATGTCATCCTGGAGGAAGCGCCGTCTCTTCCCGCTCCCGCTCCCGCTCCCGCACCCGCTCCCGTTCCCGCTATCCCGCTGCTCCTGTCGGGCAAAAGCGAGGAGGCGCTGCGCGCGCAGGCCGCGCATCTGCGTGACCACCTGGCGGCGCACCCGGAGCTCGAGATGGTGGATGTCGCGCATTCTTTGGCGACGACGCGCACACACTTCGAGCATCGCGCCGTCGTCGTGGGTGCGGAGCGGGGCGAGTGGATGGAGGCTCTGGAGGCCCTCGGTCAAGGGCAGGCTTCGCCGCGTGCCGTCGTGGGTCGAAGCCGCGGAGGCGGCAAACTCGTTTTCGTCTTTCCGGGGCAAGGCTCGCAATGGGCGGCGATGGCCGAGTCGCTGCTGGAGACGTCGCAGGTCTTTCGCGAGCAGATGGAGGCGTGCGAGCGCGCATTGTCGGCACACGTGGAGTGGAACCTCTCGTCGGTGCTGCGGGGCGACCCCGCGATGCTGGAGCGCGTGGACGTGGTGCAGCCCGTGCTCTTCTCGATGATGGTCTCGCTGGCCGCGTTGTGGCGCTCGATGGGCGTCGAGCCCGATGCCGTGGTGGGACACAGCCAGGGGGAGATTGCCGCGGCGTACGTGGCAGGCGCATTGAGCTTGGAAGACGCGGCAAAAGTGGTCGCATTGCGAAGCTTGGCGCTGCGGAAAATGGCCGGGCGAGGCGCCATGGCCGCAGTGGAGTTGGGCGCCGAGGGCATCGAGAAATACCTGGCGTCGTATGGCCATCGGCTGTCGATGGCGGCGAACAACAGCCCGAACGCGGTGCTGGTGTCGGGCGAGCCGGAAGCCATCGACGCACTGCTCGAAGAGCTGCGTGTCGCCGAGGTGTTCGCGCGCAAGGTTCGCGTGAATTACGCGTCGCACTGCGCGCAGATGGAAGGCCTCGAAGAGGAGCTGGTCGGCGCATTGTCGGAAATCGAAGGGTGCCCGACGCGCATCCCTCTCTATTCGACGGTGACGGGAGGCGTGATCGACGGGGAAGAATTGAACGGGACGTACTGGTATCGCAACGTGCGCGAGGTCGTGCGATTTGCCGACGTGACGAAGAAGCTCCTTGCGGAGGGATACGCCGGATTCGTGGAAGTGAGTCCGCACCCCGTGCTGACATTGGCGCTCCACGAGACACTGGAAAGCGTGGGCGTGCCGGCGACGGTGGTGGGCACGCTTCGTCGCGATGAAGGGGACATCGGGCGGTTTCTGCTTTCGCTGGGAGAGCTGCACTCGCGTGGCCATCGCGTGGACTGGAAGGCGCTTCTCGAGCCTTCACGGCCCCGGCGCATCGAGCTGCCGACGTACGCCTTCCAGCGGGAACGATTCTGGCTCGACGCCCCGAAGGGTGAGCGCACCGACGTGGCATCGGCGGGACTTGGCTCCGCGGATCACCCGCTGCTCGGAGCCGCCGTGGCGCTGGCCGACACGGATGGATATCTGTTCACGGGTCGATGGTCGCTGTCGGAGCAGCCGTGGCTTTCGGGGCACGCGGTCTTTGGATCCGTGATCGTCCCGGGGACGGCGTTCGTGGAGCTCGCCTTGGTCGCGGCGCATCGGGTTGGACTCGAGCAGGTCGAAGAGTTGACCTTGGAGGTGCCGCTCGCGCTGCCGCCACGAGGTGCGGTGTTGATTCAAGTGTCGGTGGGAGCTGCGGAGGAATCGGGACGAAGAGCGCTGAACCTGTACGCGCGCTCGGAGGTCGCAGGAGAAGGCAGCGCATGGACGCGGCATGCGACAGGAACGATAAGCCCGGCCGCGGAGGTGGAAGCATTCGACCTGAGAGCATGGCCCCCGCCGGGCGCGAACGCGGTGAATCTGGAAGGGCACTACGCGCGGCTGGCCGAGGCCGGGTACGGCTATGGGCCCGCATTTCAAGGGCTGCGCGCCGCGTGGACGCGCCAGGGAGAGCTCTTCGCGGAGGTGGAGTTGCCCGAGGACACCGCAAAGGACGCGGAGCGGTTCGGTCTGCATCCGGCGCTTCTGGACGCCGCGCTGCACACGCTCGCCCTCGACGTCGGTCGAGAGCCATCGGCCTCCGAGCTGCCCTTCTCGTGGAGCGGTGTATCGCTGCGCGCGGTGGGGGCATCCAGGCTGCGTGTGCGCATCGATCGCAACGAGGAAACGAACACGGTCTCGCTCGCCGTCGCCGATGCCCGGGGCGAGCCGGTGGCGCGGGTCGAGGCGCTTAGCCGCCGGCCGGTGTCGCCCGAGCAGTTGCGCGGCGCCCTCGCACCGCAAGACGATTCGCTGTTGCGCGTGGAGTGGAGCGCGCCGCCCAGCTCGGCTGCGTTGAAAGTCGCCCGCGGCAAGCCGCGGAGCTCCGGCTCGCAAGGAGCATTCGAACATTGGGCGCTGCTCGGGCCCGACGACGGTGGGCTCGCGTCCGCATTCCAGGGGAGCTCGCGGCGACTGGAGCGCTATGCCGATCTCGCGGCGCTCAAAGACGCGCTCGAGCACGGTGCCGCGCCGCCCGACGTGGTGGTCGGCGTGTTCATCGCAGCTGAAGATGCGGCGGACGTCATTCCAGCAGCCCATGAAGCCACGTGCCGCGCGCTGGGGCTTTTGCAGGATTGGCTTGCCGACGAGAGGCTCGCATCCCGTCGGCTGTTGGTGCTCACGCAAGGTGCCGTGGCGACACGAGCCGACGAAGAGGTTCCCGATCTCGTCCACGCCGCGCTCTGGGGGTTGGTCCGTACGGCGCAAGCCGAGAACCCCGACCTTCCTATCTTGCTCGCCGACGTGGACGGCTCCGCGGCCTCGCGCCGGGCGCTCTTGGAGGCGCTCGACGAGGGCGAGGCGCAAATCGCTCTTCGCGACGGACAACGCCTCGTTCCGAGACTCTCACGATGCACCTCCGAGGTCGCGTGCACCGAGCCGGGGTTCGGGCGCGAAGGTGCGGTGCTCATCACGGGTGGCACCGGGACGCTGGGCGCGCTGCTGGCGCGGCATCTGGTTCTAAAGCACGGAGTCAAACACCTGGTACTCACCTCGCGACGGGGAGCTCGGGCGGAAGGCGCCGAGGCGCTGAAGCGCGAGCTGGAGAGCGCGGGAGCAAGCGTGAAGATCGCGGCGTGCGATGCCAGCGATCGTGGCGCACTCGAAGAGCTCTTGGCGACGGCCTTTGTCGAGCACCCGTTGAGTGCGGTGATTCATGCCGCCGGTGTGCTGGACGATGGCGTGCTGACTTCGCTCGACGCCGCGCGAATGCGGTCCGTTCTGCGTGCCAAGCTCGATGCCGCGTACCATCTGCACGAACTGACGCAGGGGCTCGAGCTGACGGCGTTCGTCCTATTTGCGTCGCTCTCGGGTGTGCTCGGCAACCCCGGGCAAGGCAACTATGCCGCTGCCAATGCCTTTCTGGACGCGCTGGCGCATCATCGTAAGGCGCGGGGGCTGGCGAGTCTCTCGCTCGACTGGGGCTTTTGGGCTTCGAAGACCGGATTGACCGCGCACCTGACCGAGGCCGACCTGCGGCGGATGGCGCGCGGTGGCGTGCGCCCGCTCTCACCCGAAGAGGGACTGGCCCTCTTCGATGCATCGCTCGCACGGGCGGACGCTGCGCTCGTTCCTGCGCGCTTCGACGCGGCCATTCTGCGCGCACGGGGGGACACCTTGCCTCCTCTGCTCCGAGGGCTCGTTCGCGTCCGAGCCTCGCGACCCGCCGCGGCGAACACGGAGGCCACCCCTTCGCTCGAGCAACGGCTGCTCGGGTTGTCGATCGCCGAACGCGAGCGCGTGGTGCTCGATTTGGTGCGCGCGGAGGTGACGAGGGGACTCGGTATGGCATCGCCGGGCGCCCTCGATGTTCATCGTCCACTCCAGGAGCTTGGTCTCGATTCGCTGATGGCGGTCGAACTCCGAAATCGACTTGGCCGGAGCGTGGGGATGAAGCTTCCAGCTACTTTGGTTTTCAATCATCCGACGCCCGCGGCCCTGGCCAAATACCTACTTGCCGAAGTGCTCGAAATACGAACTCCGGCTGCGTCTCCATCGAATTTTGATTCGAATGGCAGCGACGAAAAGAATCACGCTGCGAATGCTGGCGCGATATCGGCCATGAGCACGGACGAATTGATCCGGCTGGCGCTCGATAACGCAATGGATATGGGCGACTCCGACGACGAAAGAGTGCTTTATGAATGATTCGCACGGCGATATCGCGGAAGCACTTCGCACTTCCTTGATGACCGTCGACCGGCTACGTCAGAAAAACCGGGAGCTCGTCCGCGCATCGCGAGAGCCGATTGCCATCGTGGCCATGGCGTGTCGCTACCCAGGAGGTGTGCGCACGCCCGAAGATCTCTGGCAGATCGTTCGCGACGGACGAGACGTCATTTCGGGCTTCCCCGAAAACCGCGGTTGGAACGTCGACGCGCTCTACGATCCGGATCCGGACGCGACGGGCAAGAGTTACGTGCGCGAGGGCGGCTTTCTGCACGACGCCGACCGATTCGACCCCTCCTTCTTCGGTATCAGTCCCCGCGAGGCCCTCGCCATCGATCCCCAGCAGCGCCTCCTGCTGGAAACATCGTGGGAAGCCTTCGAGCGGGCGGGCATCGAGCCCGCATCCGTGCGCGGCTCGCAGACGGGGGTCTTCGTGGGCATCATGTCCAACGACTATATGACCTTGCCCGCCGGCGCGGAGCATGAGGGTAGCCTTGGTCTGGGTAGCTCGGCGGGCGTGGCTTCCGGTCGCATCGCCTACACGTTCGGTTTGCACGGCCCGGCGGTGACCGTGGATACGGCGTGCAGCTCCTCGCTCGTGGCGGTCCATCTCGCCAGCCAAGCATTGCGCCAGGGCGATTGCTCCCTCGCACTCGCGGGAGGCGTTACGGTCATGGCGACGCCGGGGTTGTTCATCGCATTCAGTCGCCAGCGCGGGCTTGCCCCCGACGGGCGATGCAAGTCCTTCTCGGCGGACGCCAATGGCACGGGTTGGGCCGAAGGCGCGGGCATGCTGCTGCTCGAGCGGCTATCGGATGCGAAGCGAAATGGGCACCCGATTCTGGCGGTTCTGCGCGGTTCGGCGGTCAACCAGGACGGGCGGAGCCATGGCCTGACGGCGCCCAACGGTCCGGCGCAAGAGCGCGTGATCCAGCAGGCGCTCGCGAGCGCCCGCCTCGGGCCTCGAGACATCGATGTGGTCGAGGCGCACGGAACGGGGACGACCCTGGGCGATCCAATCGAGGCGCAGGCGATCTTGGCGACCTACGGACCGAGCCACTCCAAAGACGAGCCACTATGGCTGGGAAGCTTCAAGTCGAACGTGGGGCACACGCAAGCGGCAGCCGGTGTGGGCGGCATCATCAAGATGGTGCTGGCGATGCAGCACGGGCTGCTGCCCAAGACGCTGCACGCGGAAAAGCCATCGCCGCACATCGAGTGGTCGTCGGGTGCGGTTCGACTGCTCCGCGATTCCGTGCCGTGGGTGGCAAACGGGCATCCACGCCGAGCGGGGGTTTCCTCCTTTGGGGTTTCGGGAACCAACGCGCACGTCATCGTCGAGGAGGCGCTGCTCGATGCATCGCCTGTCATCGCCCGCAGTGAGGCTTCGCCGTCCGTGCTGCCGGTGTTGCTATCGGGCAAGACCGAGGAGGCGCTGCGGGCGCAGGCTTCGCTTTTGCGCGTGCACCTCGCGGAGCATCCCGATTCGAAGCTCGTCGACATCGCGTACTCCCTGGCAACGAGCCGCACGCCGTTCGAACATCGCGCAGCCCTGGCGGTCCGTGATCGGCGGGAGCTGATGGAAGCGCTGGAAACGCTCGCTCGAGGAGAACCGACGCCGCGCGCCGCATTCGCGCGGAGCACGGAGGGGGGCAAGCTCGCGATGCTCTTCACGGGGCAGGGAAGCCAGCGGGCGGGAATGGGGCGCGCGCTGTACGAGGTGTTTCCCGTGTTCCGTCATGCGATGGACGCGGTATGCGGTTTTCTGGCCACCCCGCGGCTGCGTGAGGTGCTGTTTGCCGCGGAGGAAACGGACGAAGCGGCGCTGCTGGATCAGACGCAGTACACGCAGACGGGATTGTTCGCGCTGGAGGTGGCGCTGTACCGGCTGATGGAGAGCTGGGGAGTGCAGGCGGACATTCTTTTGGGGCACTCGATCGGAGAGCTCGTGGCGGCGCACGTGTCGGGTGTTTTGAATCTGGAGGACGCCTGCACGCTGGTGGGAGCCCGCGCGCGGTTGATGCAAGCGTTGCCCCGAGGCGGCGCAATGGTGACGGTGCGAGCGTCCGAGGAGGAGGTCCTTGGGGTGCTGGCCGGGGGCGTGAAAGGCGCGAGCATCGCGGGCGTCAATGGCCCGATGTCGACGGTGGTGAGCGGAGACGAGGACGCGGTTCGTGAAGTCGCGCAGGCCTTCGAGGCGCGAGGACGAAAAGTGACGCGGCTACGGGTAAGCCACGCGTTCCATTCGCAGCACATGGAGGGAATGCTGGAAGAGTACGGACGTGTGGCGCGAGGGCTGAAGTACGAAGCGCCGCGGATCCCGGTGGTGTCGAATGTGACGGGGAAGGTGGGGACGGAGCTTTGCTCCTGGGAATACTGGGTCAAGCAGGTACGGGAGGCCGTCCGATTCGCCGACGGGCTGCGCACGCTGGAGGAACAAGGCGTGCGCACGTTGCTGGAGCTGGGCCCGCAGGGCGTGCTGTCAGGGCTTGGGCAAGAGGTGGTCTCGAACGCGTCGTTCGTGCCCGCGCTGCGCAAAGGTCGAGACGAGGTGGAGACCTTGAGTGCGGCGGTGGGCGCCTTGCACGGACACGGCCAGCGCGTGGACTGGAGAGCATACTTCGAGCCATGGCAAGCGCGCCGGGTGGAGCTGCCGACGTACGCCTTTCAGCGTGAGCGATTCTGGCTCGATGCACCGAAGAAGGAACGGGAGCGGAGCACGGTGGATACGTGGCGCTACCGAATCGTGTGGAAGCCTCTGGAGCCGAGCACGGAGACCACGGATCTGCGCGGCCATTGGCTGCTGATCGTGCCCGCACGCGTCGCGGATGACGACCTGGTGGTGCAGTTGCGTGGCGCACTGGCGGAGCGGGGCACGGTGACGTTGGTTCTCGTTGAAGACGAAGACGTGGCGCGGCCACATCTCGCGGGAAGACTGCGCGCGAGCTGGCGTGAAGGCGACCCCGTGCGAGGCGTGGTGTCGTTGGCGTCGCTGGATGAAACGCCGCTGGCTGCGCATGGCGGATTGCCCGCGGGGCTGGGCCTCACGCTGTCGCTGGTGCAAGCCCTGGGGGACGAGGGCATCGAAGCGCCCTTGTGGCTGCTGACGCGCGGCGCGGTGAGCCTCGATGGAACGGAGTTCGAGGCGCGTCCGCATCAAGCGATGACATGGGGATTGGGGCGCGTGGTGGCCCTGGAGCACCCGGAGCGGTGGGGAGGACTCATCGACGTCGGGCCCGACGCGAAGGCGGCGGAGCACGTGCTCTGGGCCTTGGGGCTTGGCAGCGCGGACGAAGACCAATTGGCCGTGCGCAATGGAAAGCTCCATGCGCGGCGGCTGGTGCGCGCGCCGGCGGCCAAGAGCGCGGGCCCCCCTTCCGCGGTGCGAGGGACGGTGCTGATCACGGGAGGCACGGGTGCACTCGGAGCCCACGTGGCGCGGTGGTATGCGCAACACGGTGCCGAGCACCTCGTTCTAGCGAGCCGCCGCGGAATGGATGCCCCGGGCGCGGAAGCTTTGCAGGCGGAGCTCACGGGGCTCGGCGCACGCGTGAGCATCGTGGCCTGCGATGCCTCCGAGCGACGCGCACTCGAAGAGCTGCTGTCCTCCATTCCAGGAGAATACCCGCTGACCGCGGTGGTGCACGCGGCAGGAACCATCGACGATGGTCTGCTCGGCTCCCTCACGCCGGAGCGTCTGCGCGCGGTGATCCGCGGAAAGCTGGACGCCGCGATGAACCTGCACGAGCTGACCCGCGGATACGAGCTGTCGGCCTTCATCCTAATCTCGTCGATCGCGGGAGTCCTCGGGAGCCCTGGACAGGGCAACTACGCTGCGGCGAACGCATTCTTGGATGCACTGGCGCAGCAACGACGTGCTCGAGGGCTCCCGGCGACGTCGATCGCGTGGGGCCCGTGGGCGGGCGGTGGCATGGTCGACGATCGCGTGGCCGCGGAATTGCGGCGGCGGGGCGTCTCGCGGATGGCGCCCGCCCTCGCCGTGACGGCGCTCGGGCAGGCACTCGAGCACGGCGAAACCAACGTGACCGTCGCCGACATCGACTGGGCGCGCTTTGCTCCGGCCTTCGCCGCCTCGCGCTCACGTCCACTGCTCCACGATCTATCGGATGCGCAGCATGCGCTCGCCGACACGCCGAAAGCGTTTTCCCCTTCGAGTGCGCTCATTGCCAAACTGCGGCCACTGCGCGCGGATGAGCGATTGCGCCATCTGGTTTCGTTGGTGCAGGCGGAGACGGCGGCGGTGCTTGGCCACTCGGCCGCGTCGCAGGTCGACGTGCACAAGGGATTCTTCGACCTGGGCCTCGACTCGCTCACCGCGCTGGAGTTGCGTCGTCGCTTGCAGAATGCGACGGGGGTGAAGGTTTCGACGACGGTGACATTCGATCACCCGACCCCGGAGCATGTCGCGATCCACGTGCGCGACGCACTGGCCGCGGACCTTGGCGAGCTCGCCGGACTTCAAGATGCGCTGGCCGTGCGCGTCGCGAGCGACGAGCCCGTGGCCATCGTCGGGATGGCGTTGAAGCTTCCGGGAGGCGCCGAGGATGCAGAGAGCTTCTGGCGCTTGCTGGAACAAGAGCGCGATGCGGTGGTGGAGATCCCGACGAGCCGGTGGAACGTCGCAGCGCTTTACGAGTCGCCGAACAAGAGTTACGTCCGGCACGCGGCCCTGCTGGATGGAGTGGAGCTGTTCGATGCTTCGTTCTTCGGTATCAGTCCGCGCGAGGCGAAGTCCGTCGACCCGCAACACCGGTTGCTGCTCGAGGCGAGCTGGCAGGCGCTCGAGCAAGCGGGCATCGTCCCCGGCTCGCTGAAGGACACGGAAACGGGTGTCTTCGTCGGTGTTGGCGCGGGCGAATACACGTTGCAGCGCGGACCGGACGAATTGGATGGCTATGCCATTCAAGGGACCAGCCCCTCGTTTGCGGCGGGGCGTCTGGCCTTCACCTTGGGACTCCAAGGCCCTGCGCTTTCGGTGGACACGGCGTGCTCGTCGTCGTTGGTGGCGCTCCACCTGGCCTGCCAGGCATTGCGTCGAGGAGAGTGCGATCTTGCGCTGGCGGCGGGAGTTCAGGTGATGAGCTCCGCGGACGTGTTCATCCTTCTCTCGCGGGCAGGCGTGCTGGCTGCGGATGGACACTCGAGGGTCTTTTCCGCGAATGCGGACGGGTACGGCCGAGGAGAAGGTGTGGTGGTCCTCGCGCTGGAGCGGTTGAGTGAAGCGCGGAAACACGGACACGACGTTCATGTGCTGATTCGAGGAAGTGCGATCAACCACGATGGGGCGTCGAGTGGAATCACGGTTCCCAACGGGACGTCGCAGCAGAAGGTGATTCGCGCGGCGCTGCGCGACGCAGGGTTGTCGCCGCGTGATGTCGACGTGGTGGAGTGCCACGGGACGGGGACATCGCTCGGCGATCCCATCGAGGTCCAAGCGTTGGCGGCCGTGTACGGAGAGGGGCGGAGCGCCGATCAACCGCTGCTACTGGGCGCGGTGAAGACGAATGTAGGTCATTTGGAATGGGCGGCGGGCCTGGTCGGTGTCGCGAAAATGGTGGCGTCCTTGCAGCACGAGGCGTTGCCCGCGACGCTGCATACGACTCCGCGCAATGCGAACCTGGAATGGGAGACGCTTCCCGTTCGCGTCGTGGACGCGCTACGGCCATGGCGACGTCGTAACGATGGAACCCCTCGGCGAGCCGGCGTTTCCGCCTTTGGACTATCGGGCACGAACGCCCACGTCATCGTCGAGGAAGCGCCAAAGGGCGCATTGGAAGAATCCAGGCCTTCGATGGCCGCGGCGGCGTTGCCGGTATTGCTGTCGGGCAAGAGCGAGGAGGCGCTGCGTGCGCAGGCTTCGCGCTTGCGTGAGCACCTCGCGGCGCACGCCGAATTGGAATTGCGCGATGTGGCCTACTCCCTGAGCACGACGCGATCGCACTTCGATTGCCGCGCCGTGTTCGTGCCCCGCGAACGCACCGAGTTGCTCGAGGCTCTGGAAGCATTCGCACGAGGCCGTTCCGGCTCGCCCATCGTGCGCCGAGGAAGCCGCGAGGGCGGCAAACTCGCGATGCTCTTCACCGGACAGGGAAGCCAGCGCGCCGGAATGGGGCGCACGCTGTACGAGGTGTTTCCCGTGTTCCGTGACGCGATGGACACGGTATGCGGCTTCCTGGACAGCCCGCGGCTGCGCGAGGTGCTGTTTGCGGCGGAGGGAACGAAAGAAGCAGGGCTGCTGCACGAGACGCAGTACACGCAGACGGGATTGTTCGCACTGGAGGTGGCGCTCTATCGGCTGATGGAGAGCTGGGGAGTGCAGGCGGAGATCCTTCTCGGGCATTCGATCGGGGAGCTCGTGGCGGCGCACGTCTCGGGTGTTTTGAATCTGGAGGACGCCTGCACGCTGGTGGGAGCCCGCGCGCGTTTGATGCAAGCGTTGCCTCGATGCGGCGCGATGGTGGCGGTGCGGGCGTCGGAAGCGGAAGTGCTCGAGTCGCTCGCAGGGCGGGCGGGCGTGTGCATCGCGGGGGTGAATGGGCCCACGTCGACGGTGGTGAGCGGAGACGAGGACGCGATACACGAAGTGGCGACGGCCTTCGAGTCGCACGGGCGGAAGGTGACGCGCCTGCGCGTGAGCCACGCGTTTCATTCGCAGCACATGGACGGAATGCTGGAGGCGTACGGGCGAGTGGCGCGCGGGCTGAAGTACGGAGCGCCGCGGATCCCGGTGGTGTCGAATGTGACGGGGAAGGTGGGCACGGATTTTGGCTCCTGGGAGTACTGGGTCGCGCAAGTGCGGGAGGCGGTACGATTCGCCGACGGGTTGCGCACGCTGGAGGGAGAAGGCGTGCGGACCTACCTGGAGCTGGGGCCGCAGGGGGTGCTGTCGGGGCTGGGGCAAGAGACGGTGTCGAACGCGTCGTTCGTGCCTGCGCTGCGCAAAGGCCGCGACGAGGTGGAGACCTTGAGTGTCGCCGTGGGCGAATTGCACGGGCACGGCCAGCGCGTGGACTGGAGAGCGTACTTCGAGCCATGGCACGCGCGCCGGGTGAATCTGCCGACGTACGCGTTTCAGCGCGAGCGATTCTGGCTCGACGCACCGAGAAGAGCGCGAGGCGGCACGTCGGGGGTGTCACCGATGGAGCACCCGTTGCTGGAAGGTGTCGTTCGCGTGGCCGAGAACGACGAGGTGCTGTTCACCGGGCAGCTGTCGTTGGCGGAGCAGGCATGGCTGGGCGAGCACGAGATCCTGGGTCGGATTGTGTTCCCGGGCACGGCGTTCGTGGAATTGGCGATGGTGGCGGCGCACCGTCTGGAGCTCGAGGATGTGGAGGAGCTGACGTTGGAGTCGGCCCTGACGATTCCCCGGGACCGGGCGATGCAGTTGCAAATGTCGGTGGGAAGCGCGGATGAAACGGGGCGGAGATCGCTGGCGATCTACACGCGCCCGAGACAAGAGGCCGAGGCATCGTGGACGCGTCACGCGACCGGCACGCTCGGGCCCGGGACCGCGCCGGCGAAGTTCGAACTGCACGCATGGCCGCCGGAAGGGTCCACGGCGGTAGCTCTCGACGGTCTGTACGAGCGACTGGCGGAAGCCGGATACGGGTACGGGCCCGCGTTTCAGGGCCTCCGCGGAGCATGGAGACGAGGCGAGGAGCTGTTCGCCGAGGTGGAGCTGCCGGAATCGGCGGTCAAAGAGGCGGAGCGGTTCGGGCTTCATCCGGCATTGCTCGACGCGGCGCTGCACGCGCTGACGTTGGAGGGATCCGGCGACATGGAGCTGCCGTTCTCGTGGAGCGGAGTCTCGCTGCGGGCGGTGGGAGCCACGCGGCTACGCGTGCGCTTGGAAAAGGGAGAAAGGGGTGTATCGCTCTGGGTGGCGGATGCGACGGGCGAGCCGGTGGCAACGGTGCAAGCCTTCACCAGCCGACCCGTATCGGCCGAGCGATGGCAGAATGCGCCCGCCACGCACCCCGATGCATTGTGGTACGTCGCCTGGACGGACGCAGAGGCGCTGGCAGCGGAAGTTGCGGAACACTCGATCGCGCTCGTCGGAGGCGATCCGCTCGGCCTGACGCGCGCACTCCAAGCGGGGGCCAAGCGCTTCGCGAGCCATGCCGACCTTGACGCTTTGAAAGCGGCCCTCGAGCAAGGCGCGGCGCTGCCGGAGGTCGTCGTCGTGCCCTTCGCGCGGAGCGCGGAGAACGAGGACGTCATCGCGGCGGCGCACGAAGCCACTGCCCGGGCTTTGGCCCTGTTGCAAACGTGGCTCGAGGACGCGCGATTCGGCAACAGCCGTCTCGTGCTGGTGACCCAAGGCGCGATCGCCACGCACGCGGGTGAAGACGTTGCGGATCTCGTGCACGCCGCGCTTTGGGGGCTGGTGCGCTCCGCGCAAGCAGAGAACTCCGAGCAGCGCATCGTGCTCGTGGACATGGATAAAGGCGACGCGTCGAGGCGTGCGCTCGCAAGCGCCATCGATGCAGCGGAATCTCAAATGGCGCTGCGCGAAGGACGATGCCTCGTCCCCCGATTGGCAGCTGCGCGCGCGCAAGACGCGTTGGTGCCCCCGCCGTCGCCGGCGTGGCGATTGGATATTCCGACCAAGGGAACACTGGAGAGCCTTGCCCTCGTTCCGCACCCCGAGGCTCTTGCGCCGCTTGGCGCCGGGCAAGTGCGCATGGCGGTCCATGCCGCGGGGCTGAACTTCCGTGACGTTCTCGATGCGCTGGGCATGTACCCCGGCGATGCGGGGCCGTTGGGTGGTGAGGGCGCGGGCGTGGTCCTCGAAGTGGGCGCGGGCGTCACCAAAGTCGCCGCCGGCGATCGCGTGATGGGGATGTTGCCGGCAGCATTCGGCCCGATTGCAATCGCCGATCAACGCATGATCGCGCGGATGCCCGCGGGGTGGTCGTTCCGTGAGGCCGCCAGCGTACCGATTGTATTTCTCACGGCGTATTACGCTCTCGTCGACCTCGGGCACGTGAAGGCAGGCGAGCGGGTACTGATTCACGCGGCCGCGGGGGGCGTGGGCATGGCGGCCACGCAGCTTGCACGGTATTTGGGCGCGGAAGTCTTCGGCACGGCGAGCCCTGGCAAATGGGAGACGCTGCGGGCCCTCGGATTCGACGAGGCGCATACCGCGTCGTCGCGCACGCTGGACTTCGAAGCGCACTTCCGGCAGTCGACCGGCGGACGCGGCGTGGAGGTGGTTCTCGATTCGCTGGCCCGCGAATACGTGGATGCCTCCCTGCGACTTTTGCCATCGGGCGGTCGTTTTCTCGAAATGGGAAAAACCGATATCCGCGATCCGGCCATCGTCGCCGCCGAACACCCCGGTATCTCGTATCGAGCTTTCGATCTCATCGAAGCGGGCCCCGAGCGCATTCAAGAGATGCTCGGCGAATTGATCTCGCTCTTCGAACGGGGCGTCCTCCGCCCGCTGCCCATCACGCCGTGCGACATCCGCCAAGCGCCGCGCGCCTTTCGCACCCTCGCGCAAGCCTCGCGCGTCGGCAAATTCGTTCTTACGGTTCCACATGCCATCGATGCCCAAGGCACCGTGCTGATCACGGGCGGGACGGGGACCTTGGGAGCGCTCATGGCGCGGCACATGGTGCGCGCGCACGGGGTAAAGCATCTCTTGCTCACGTCCCGACAGGGACCCACGGCCGCGGGCGCCGAGGCGCTGAAGAGCGAGTTGGAGCTCGCGGGGGCGCGCGTGAGCATCGCGGCCTGCGATACGGCCGATCGGAGCGCGCTTCGAGCATTGTTGGACTCCGTGCCCGGCGACCATCCGCTGACGGCGGTCATTCACGCCGCCGGGACTGTGGACGACGGAATCATTGGATCGCTCACGCCGGAGCGACTGCACACCGTGCTGCGAGCCAAGCTGGATGCGGCGATGCATTTGCACGAATTGACGGAAAAGTACGAACTGTCGGCCTTCGTACTCTTCTCGTCGGTGGCCGGCTTGCTCGGCGGACCTGGACAAGGAAACTACGCGGCGGGCAATGCATTCCTCGATGCGCTGGCGCAACATCGCCGATCGCGAGGCCACACCGCGCTGTCGCTCGACTGGGGCTACTGGACGGAAAAAAGCGGCATCACGGCGCACCTGACCGAGGCCGACCTGCGGCGAATGGCCCGAGGTGGCGTGCTCGGACTCTCGGCCGACGAGGGACTCGCCCTGTTCGACGTGGCCCTTGCTCGTCCCGACGCGGTTCTCGTTCCCGCGCACTTCGACCTGGCGGCGCTCGGACAGCAAGCCGCTCACTCCGGCGCGTTGCATCCACTGTTTCGAAGGCTAATTCGGCATCGAGCCTCCCGACGCATGGCGAACGCCCGCCGCGACGCCGGTGCGACCACCACGCTCAAAGAGCGCTTGCGTGCCCTGTCTCCATCGGAGCGAGATCGCGCGCAGCTCGATCTCGTACGCGCGGACGTTGCGACGGTCCTGGGCATGGCGTCCGCCACCGCCCTCGATCCCCATCGGCCACTGCAGGAGCTCGGGCTGGACTCGCTGATGGCCGTGGAGCTGCGAAACCGACTCGCCGCCACCACGGGACTGCGACTGCACCCGACCTTGCTGTTCGATCACCCGACGGCGGCGGCGCTTGCGCGTTATCTGACCACGCAATGGCTGGGTGATGACACCGAGCCTGCAGCGCCGCCCGCGCGCCTGCCCGCAGGCACGCCTACACACGAGGACGCGATCGCGATTGTGGCCATGGGCTGCCGCTATCCGGGCGGAGTGCGGACGCCGGACGATCTCTGGCGGCTGGTGGGCGAAGGGCGAGAGGCGATTACCGATTTCCCGTCCAATCGGGGTTGGGATGTGGAGAGGCTCTACGATCCGGATCCGGACGCGAAGGGCAAAAGCTACGCGCGGGAGGGAGGCTTTCTGCACGATGCCGATCAGTTCGACGCGGCGTTTTTCGGTATTAGTCCGCGCGAGACGATGGCCATCGATCCGCAGCAACGGCTGCTGCTGGAGACAACGTGGGAAACGCTGGAGCGAGCGGGCATCGACCCGACGACGCTTGCCGGATCCCAGACCGGAGTCTTCGTAGGCGTCATTTACAATGACTACCTGCAGCTCCCGGCACCCGACGACCTGGAAGGGTACGTGGGCATGGGGAGCTCCCCGAGCGTGGCATCGGGACGTATCGCCTACGCCTTTGGATTGCACGGCCCGACGATGACGGTGGACACGGCATGCAGCTCGTCGCTGGTGGCGGTCCATCTGGCATGCCAAGCCTTGAGGCAAGGGGAGTGCTCGCTGGCGTTGGCGGGCGGCGTCACGGTGATGGCGACGCCAGGGGTCTTCGTGGCGTTCAGTCGGCAGCGCGGATTGTCGCCGGATGGTCGATGCCGGTCGTTCTCCGCGGAGGCGAATGGGACGAGCTGGGGAGAAGGCGCGGGAATGCTGCTGCTGGAGCGGCTATCGGACGCGAAGCGGAATGGCCATCCGATCGTGGGTCTGGTTCGTGGCTCGGCGGTGAATCAAGACGGCAAGAGCCAGGGACTGACGGCGCCGAACGGCCCCGCGCAGGAGCGCGTGATTCGGCAGGCACTGGAGAGTGCGAGGCTCGGAGCGAGTGAGATCGACGCTGTGGAAGCGCACGGAACGGGGACGCGGTTGGGAGACCCGATCGAGGCGCGGGCGCTGATGGGGACGTACGGGGAGGCGCATACGAAGGACAAGCCATTGTGGCTGGGAAGTTTGAAATCGAATGTGGGGCATACGCAGGCGGCGGCGGGCGTGGGTGGCATCATCAAGATGGTGCTGGCGATGCAGCACGGGATGCTGCCCAAGACGCTGCATGCGGAGCATCCGTCGCCCCACATCGATTGGTCGACAGGCACGGTACGCCTTTTGAGCGAACCGGTTGCGTGGGTTGCGAATGGTCATCCGCGCCGCGCCGGTGTTTCCTCGTTTGGAGTCTCGGGGACCAACGCACACCTCATCATCGAAGAAGCGCCACGCGATGCAAGGACCGAGGACGCGCCTCGGCCTGAAACGTCTCCCGCGGCCTTGCCGGTGCTGGTGTCGGGCAAGAGCGACATGGCATTGCGCGCGCAGGCTTCGCTCTTGCGCGAGCATCTCGTGGCGCACCCGGAACTGGATCTCGTCGACGTTGCATACTCGCTGGCAACGAGCCGGACGCCGTTCGATCATCGCGCCGTGGTGGTGGCCCGCGATCGGGCGGAACTGTTGGGAGCTCTGGAAACGCTCGGACGGGGAGAGCCAGCGGCGAACGCCGTGCTCGGTCAAAGTGCTTCCTTCGGTTCGAACGAAAAGGTCGTTTTCGTGTTTCCCGGCCAAGGCTCGCAGTGGGCCGGAATGGCGCGGTCCCTGCTCGAGACCTCGCAGGTGTTCCGCGAACGGATCGAAGCATGCGAGCGAGCGTTTGCCGCATACGTCGATTGGTCGCTGAGCGCCATCTTGCAGGGACCTGAAAGTGCAGAAGGCGGCGCGACGCTGGAGCGGGTGGACGTGGTGCAGCCGGTGCTGTTCGCCGTGATGGTCTCGCTGGCCGCATTGTGGCGATCCATGGGCATCGAGCCCGATGCGGTCGTGGGCCATAGCCAGGGCGAGATTGCCGCAGCCCACGTGGCGGGGGCCCTCTCGCTCGAAGACGCCGCGAAAGTAGTGACCTTGCGCAGCCGCGCGCTGAGGCAGCTGGCGGGCAAAGGCGCAATGGCGGCGGTGCAGCTCGCGGCCGACGAGGTGGAGAAATGCCTGGAGTCGTTTGGCGAGCGACTCTCGATCGCCAGCATCAATAGCCCGCAGGCGACCGTGGTTTCGGGCGAGCCGGAGGCCGTCGACGCGCTGCTCGAAGAGCTGAGCTCGAGGCAAGTCTTTGCGCGAAAAGTGCGGGTGGACTACGCGTCGCACTGCGCGCAAATCGAGGCGGTCGAGCAGGAATTGTCGGAACGCTTGTCCGGTCTCGCCCCGCGAGCCTCGACGATACCGTTCTACTCCACCGTCACCGGCACGAAGCAAGAGGGCACCGAGCTGGATGCGGAATACTGGTATCGCAATCTGCGGCAGACGGTGCGCTTTGCCGATGCCGTTGGAAGCCTGCTCGGCGATGGGCATCGCGTCTTCGTGGAAGTCAGCCCCCATCCGGTGCTGACCCTCGCGCTGCAAGAGACCTCCGAAAAGGTGACCGCCGTTGGGTCACTCCGTCGCGAGGAAGGAGACTTCGCGCGCCTGCTGCTCTCGTTCGCCGAATTGCACACGCGCGGGGTCGATATCGACTGGAATGCCTTTTTCAATCCGTGGAAAGCGCGTCGGATTGCCCTGCCGACGTATGCGTTTCAGAGGCAGCGATACTGGCTGGAAGGTCCGCAGCGGTCCGCAGGCGACGTCGCCTCGATGGGGTTGGCTGCGGCCGAGCACCCGCTGCTGGGAGCGGGCGTCCCATTGGCGAACAGCGATGGATATCTGTACACGGGGCGGCTCTCGCTCCGGGAGCACGCGTGGCTTTCGGGCCACTCGGTTTTCGGCACAGTGATTCTGCCCGGGACGGCGTTCGTGGAGCTCGCGTTGATCGCGGCGCATCGCCTGGGGGTCGAAGGGATCGACGAGCTGACGTTGGAAGCGCCGCTCGCGTTGCCCGCCGAGGGCGCGGTGCAGCTCCAATTGACGGTGGGCGCCCCAGACGAGACGGGCCGAAGGCCGTTCGCGCTCCACGCGCGTGCGAGCGCAGAGGATGCCCCATGGACACGGCATGCAAGCGGGACGCTCGGCGCGGTGGACGCGGCCTCGTTCGAGCTGCGAACCTGGCCGCCGCCAGGGGCCACGGAGCTCGGTCTCGAGGGACTCTATGAGCGATTGGGCGAGGCGGGGCTCGTCTACGGCGACGACTTTCAGGGGCTTCGCCGAGTGTGGACACGCGGCGAGGAGCTGTTCGCGGAGGTGGAGCTGCCCGAAGCGGCGGCCGCCGAGCGGTTCGCGCTTCATCCTGCGCTGCTCGATGCGGCGCTGCACGCGCTGGCGATGCAGGGAGCCGGCGAGGTGGAGCTGCCCTTTTCGTGGAGCGGTGTGTCGCTGCGTGCGGTGGGGGCGACGCGGCTGCGTGTTCGCTTCGAAAAGGGAGCGAGCGGTGTATCGCTCTGGGTGGCGGACGCGATGGGCGAGCCCGTGGCGACGGTGCAATCGTTCACCAGCCGACCCGTATCGGCGGCTCCCGCGACCCACGCCGATGCGCTGTGGAGTGTCGCATGGTCGGAGGAAAAGCTTCCGGTGGTGGAAGCCGGGAAATATACCATCGCGCTCATCGGAGCCGATTCGCTCGGTCTGACGAGTGCACTCGATGTTAGTGCGTCACGTTTCGCGAGCCTTGGCGCCTTGAAAGAAGCGCTCGATCAAGGCGGAGCGCAGCCCGAGGTCGTCGTCGTGCCCTTCGCGCTCGCCGCGGAGAGTACGGACGTCATCGCGGCGGCGCACGAAGCCACTGGTCAGGCGCTGGCACTGTTGCAAGCGTGGCTCGAGGATGCGCGCTTCGTGGCGAGCCGCCTGGTGCTGGTGACCCAAGGTGCCATTGCGACACACGCGGGGGAAGACGTTGCGGATCTCGCACACGCCGCGCTTTGGGGCCTGGTGCGCTCCGCGCAAGCGGAGAACCCGGAGCAGCGGATCGTGCTCGTGGATATCGACGGGAGCGATGACTCACGGCGTGCGTTCACGGGCGCAGTCGATGCAGCCGAATCTCAAATCGCGTTGCGCGGAGGACGATGCCTCGTGCCGAGACTGGCCCCGGCCCGTGCGCAGGACGCTTTGGTGCCCCCGCGATCGCCGGCGTGGCGATTGGACATTCCGACGAAGGGAACGCTCGAGAGCCTTGCACTGGTGGCGCATCCCGCGGCGGTTGCTCCGCTCGGCGCCGGGCAAGTGCGCATTGCGGTGCATGCCGCGGGGCTAAATTTCCGCGATGTGCTCGACGCGCTGGGCATGTACCCGGGCGATGCGGGACCGCTGGGCGGTGAGGCCGCGGGGGTTGTCCTCGAAGTGGGCGCGGGTGTCACCCATGTTGCGCCGGGCGATCGCGTCATGGGGATGTGGCCCGCCGCATTCGGTCCGATTGCAATCGCCGATCAACGCACGATCACGCGGATGCCCGCTGGGTGGTCCTTCCGCGAGGGCGCCAGCGTACCGATCGTATTTCTCACCGCCTATTACGGACTTGTCGATCTGGCGCATTTGAATGCCGGCGAACGCGTACTCATTCACGCGGCGGCGGGAGGCGTGGGCATGGCGGCCACGCAGCTCGCGCGGCACTTGGGGGCGGAAGTCTTCGGCACGGCGAGCCCGGGCAAATGGGAGACGCTGCGCGCACTCGGATTCGACGAGGCGCATATCGCATCGTCGCGCACGCTGGACTTCGAAGCGCACTTCCGGCAGTCGACCGGCGGACGCGGAGTGGATGTGGTGCTCGATTCGCTGGCCCGCGAATACGTGGATGCCTCCCTGCGCCTTATGTCATCGGGCGGTCGTTTCCTCGAAATGGGCAAAACGGATATTCGCGAAACGGCCACGGTCGCTGCCGAGCATCCTGGTGTGTCGTATCGAGCCTTCGACCTGATCGAAGCGGGCCCAGAGCGCATTCAAGCGATACTGAGCGAATTGGTCTCGCTGTTCGAGCGAGGCATCCTTCGTCCGCTGCCCATCACGGCGTGGGACATGCGCCAAGCCCCGCGCGCCTTCCGTGCGCTCGCCCAAGCCGGTCACGTCGGCAAATTCGTCCTCACGGTCCCGCGCGCGATGGACCCGGAAGGCACGGTGCTCATCACGGGCGGGACCGGGACCTTGGGGGCATTGGTGGCGCGTCATCTCGTGCGCGAGCACGGGGTGAAGCACCTTCTGCTCACCTCGCGCCAAGGCGCCAACGCGAAGGGCGCTGCGGCACTGAAGGACGAATTGGAGGCATCGGGCGCGCGCGTGAGCATCGCGGCATGCGACGCGGCCGATCGGAGCGCCTTGCAAACGCTATTGGACTCGGTACCCGGCGAGCACCCGCTGACGGCGGTGATTCATGCGGCGGGCACCTTGGACGATGGAATCATCGGGTCGCTCACGCCGGAGCGGCTGCACGCCGTGTTGCGGGCCAAGCTGGATGCAGCCGTCCATCTGCACGAGCTGACGGAAAAGCACGACCTATCCGCCTTCGTCCTGTTTTCCTCCCTTGCGGGCGTGCTCGGTGGCGTGGGGCAAGGGAACTACGCGGCGGCCAACGCATTCCTCGACGCGCTCGCGCACCATCGCCGGGCACGGGGCATGGCGGCCGTCTCGATCGATTGGGGCTACTGGGCGCAGAAGTCCAATATGACCGCGCACCTCGCTGACGCGGACCTGGAGCGAATGGCGCGTGGAGGCTTGCTCCCGCTCTCGTCGAACGACGGCCTCGCGCTCTTGGACGCGGCGCTCGTGCGATATGACGCCGCGCTCGTGGCTGCACGCTTCGATGCGCCCGCTCTGCGCACGCACGCCGTGCTGCCGCCTTTGCTCCGCGGGCTGGTTCGAACACCTCGCGCGCTGCCCACCGCAGCCCGTGCCACGGCAGATTCGTCGATCGAGCAGCGACTCCTCGCATTGCCGGCAGAATTCCGTGAGCGCACCTTGCTCGATCTCGTGCGCGCCGAAGTCGCGACGGTCCTGGGGATGGCGTCGCCCGCGGCCCTCGAGCCCGGCCGTCCACTGCGCGAGGTCGGCATCGACTCCCTCATGGCTCTCGAGCTGCGAAATCGGCTCGCCGCCAAGACGGGTTTGCGCCTCCAATCGACATTGCTATTCGACTATCCAAGCCCCGCCGCACTGGCCAGTTTCCTCCTTGGCCTGCTTCTGCCGCCCGAAGAAACATCGCCCGACACCCTCGTCGCCGAGCTTGACCGAGCCGAGTCCACCCTATGGGCGCTCTACGCGAACGACGGCGCACGCGCGAGCATCACGATGCGTTTGCAAACCTTGTTGAAGAAATGGGTGTCCCACGAGGCCCCATCCAGTGATTCCTCTCTCGTCCAACGGTTGGATGCGGCCTCCGACGACGAGCTCTTTCGGCTGATCGATCACGTGAGAACGGAGTAACGTAAATGACCGGTATCGAGGAAAAGCTTCGCGAATACGTCAAGCAGCTAACGGTCGATCTTCAACGAAGCCGTCAACAGTTGAAGCTGGCCGAAGCGACCTCGCACGAGCCGATCGCGATCGTGGCCATGGGCTGCCGTTATCCGGGCGGGGTGCGGACGCCGGAAGATCTCTGGCGGCTGGTGGGCGAAGGGCGAGAGGCGATTACCGACTTTCCGTCCAACCGGGGCTGGGATGTGGAAGGGCTCTACGATCCCGACCCCGAGGCGAAGGGCAAAAGCTACGCGCGGGAGGGAGGCTTTCTGCACGATGCCGATCAGTTCGATGCGGCGTTTTTCGGTATTAGTCCGCGCGAGACGATGGCCATCGATCCGCAACAGCGCCTGCTGCTGGAGACCACGTGGGAAACGCTGGAGCGAGCGGGAATCGATCCTGCGACCCTTGCTGGGACACAAACGGGCGTGTTCGTGGGCGTCATTTACAATGACTACCTGCAGCTCCCGGCACCCGACGACCTGGAAGGGTACGTGGGCATGGGGAGCTCTCCGAGCGTAGCGTCGGGACGTATCGCCTACGCATTTGGATTGCACGGCCCGACGATGACGGTGGACACGGCATGCAGCTCGTCGCTCGTGGCGGTCCATCTGGCATGCCAGGCCTTGAGGCAAGGCGAGTGCTCGCTGGCGTTGGCGGGCGGCGTCACGGTGATGGCGACGCCGGGGGTCTTCGTGGCGTTCAGTCGGCAGCGCGGATTGTCGCCGGATGGTCGATGCCGGTCGTTCTCCGCGGAGGCGAATGGGACGAGTTGGGGAGAAGGCGCGGGGATGCTGCTGCTGGAGCGGCTATCGGACGCGAAGCGGAATGGCCATCCGATCGTGGGTCTGGTTCGTGGCTCGGCGGTGAATCAAGACGGCAAGAGCCAGGGACTGACGGCGCCGAACGGCCCCGCGCAGGAGCGTGTGATTCGGCAGGCACTGGAGAGTGCAAGACTTGGAGCGAGTGAGATCGACGCTGTGGAAGCGCACGGAACGGGGACGCGGTTGGGAGACCCGATCGAGGCGCGAGCGCTGATGGGGACGTACGGAGAGGCGCATACGAAGGACAAGCCATTGTGGCTGGGAAGTTTGAAATCGAATGTGGGGCATACGCAGGCGGCAGCGGGAGTAGGTGGCGTTATCAAGATGGTGCTGGCAATGCAGCACGGGATGCTGCCCAAGACGCTGCATGCGGAGCATCCGTCGCCCCACATCGATTGGTCGACGGGCACGGTACGCCTTTTGAGCGAACCGGTTGCCTGGATTGCGAATGGTCATCCGCGCCGCGCCGGCGTTTCCTCGTTTGGAATCTCGGGCACCAATGCGCATCTCATCGTCGAAGAAGCTCCGGCGCGCGAGACTGCCGCGGAGCAAGCCCCGGAGCCACGGCGCGCGGCCTTGCCTGTGGTGGTGTCGGGCAAGAGCGAGGCCGCGCTTCGCGCGCAGGCTTCGCGTCTTCGGGAGCATCTCACCTTGCGTCCGGCGCTCGATTGGGTCGACATCGCATATTCGCTGGCAACGAGCCGCTCGCATTTCGACTACCGCGCAGCCTTCGTCGCCCGCGATCGTGGCGAGCTGCTCCAAGCTTTGGAGGCGCTCGCGCAAGGACAAGCCAGTGCGAACGGCAAAGTCGCGAAAAGCAGCCAGGGCGGCAAGCTCGCGATGCTCTTCACGGGGCAGGGAAGCCAGCGCGCGGGAATGGGGCGCGCGCTGTACGAGGTGTTTCCCGTATTCCGCAATGCGATGGACGCGGTATGCGGTTTTCTGGACGGCGCGCGGCTGCGCGAGGTGCTGTTTGCCGCGGAGGAAACGGACGAAGCGGCGCTGCTGGATCAGACGCAGTACACGCAGACGGGATTGTTCGCGCTGGAGGTAGCGCTGTACCGGCTGATGGAGAGCTGGGGAGTGCAGGCGGACATGCTTCTGGGGCACTCGATCGGGGAGCTCGTGGCGGCGCACGTCTCGGGGGTGTTGAGCCTCGAGGATGCGTGCACGCTCGTGGGAGCCCGCGCGCGGTTGATGCAAGCGTTGCCGCGAGGCGGCGCGATGGTGATGGTGCGAGCGTCCGAGGAGGAGGTCCTTGGCGTGCTGGCCGGGGGCGTGAAAGGAGCGAGCATCGCGGGCGTCAATGGCCCGATGTCGACGGTGGTGAGCGGAGACGAGGACGCGGTTGCTGAAGTCGCGCAGGCCTTCGAGGCGCGCGGGCGAAAGGTGACGCGGCTGCGGGTGAGCCACGCGTTCCATTCGCAGCACATGGAGGGAATGCTGGAGGAGTACGGACGTGTGGCGCGAGGGCTGAAGTACGGAGCGCCGCGGATCCCGGTGGTGTCGAATGTGACGGGGAAGGTGGGAACGGAGCTTTGCTCCTGGGAATACTGGGTCAAGCAAGTACGGGAGGCGGTTCGATTCGCCGACGGCCTGCGCACGCTGGAGGGAGAAGGCGTGCGCACGTACCTGGAGCTGGGCCCCCAGGGCGTGCTGTCAGGGCTTGGGCAAGAGGTGATATCCAACGCGTCGTTCGTGCCTGCGCTGCGCAAAAGTCGAGACGAGGTGGAGACCTTGAGTGCGGCGGTGGGCGCCTTGCACGGACACGGCCAGCGCGTGGACTGGAAAGCGTACTTCGAGCCATGGCAAGCGCACCAAGTGGACCTGCCGACGTACGCCTTTCAGCGTGAGCGATTCTGGCTCGATGCACCGAAGAGAGCGCGAGGGGCCACTTCGGGTGTGTCGCCATTGGAGCACCCGTTGTTGGAAGGGGTAGTCCGACTGGCCGAGAGCGACGAGGTGTTGTTCACGGGAGAGTTGTCGGTACGGGAGCAGGGATGGCTGGGGGAGCACGAGATCTTGGGAAGGATCGTGCTTCCGGGGACGGCGTTCGTAGAACTCGCGGTGGCCGCGGCGCATCGTGTGGAACTGGAGGAGGTGGAGGAGCTGACCTTGGAATCGGCGCTGACGATTCCCAGGGAAGGCGCGATGCAGTTGCAGATGACGGTGGGGAAGGCCGAAGAGACGGGGCGGAGATCGGTGGCGATCTACACGCGGCCGACATTCGAGGCCGAAGAGACGACATGGACGCGGCATGCGACGGGAACGCTGGGCCCCGGGAGTGCCCCGGCGCCATTCGAGTTGCGGGCGTGGCCGCCGGAAGGGTCGATACCCGTTGCGCTCGATGGACTCTACGAGCGGCTGGCGGAGGCAGGATTCGGGTACGGTCCAAGCTTTCAGGGACTTCGCGGAGTTTGGAAACGCGGCGAGGAGCTGTTCGCGGAGGTGGAGCTGCCCGAAGCTGCGGCCCATGAGGCCGATCGGTTCGGGCTTCATCCTGCATTGCTCGATGCGGCGCTCCACGCGCTGATGTTGCAGGTCACCGGCGAAATGGCGCTGCCCTTTTCATGGAGCGGCGTATCGCTGCGGGCGGTGGGAGCGACGCGTCTGCGTGTGCGCTTCGAAAAAGGGGCGAGCGGCGTATCGCTCTGGGTGGCGGATGCGACGGGCGAACCCGTGGCGACGGTGCAGTCGTTCACCAGCCGACCCGTATCGACCGAACGATGGCAGAATGCGCCCGCCACGCATTCCGATGGGCTGTGGAGCGTCGCGTGGCCGGATGCAGAGCCTCCCGTGGTGGAAGCCGGGAAACACACCATCGCGCTCATCGGAGCCGATTCGCTCGGCCTGACGAGCGCACTCCCCCAAGGTGGCGCCTCGTGTTTCGCGAGCCTTGGCGCCTTGAAAGAAGCGCTCGATCAAGGTGGAGCGCTGCCCGAGGTCGTCGTCGTGCCCTTCGCGCTGGCCGCGGAGAGTACGGACGTCATCGCGGCGGCGCACGAAGCCACCGGTCAGGCGCTGGCACTGTTGCAAGCGTGGCTCGAGGATGCGCAGTTCGTGGCGAGCCGCCTCGTCTTGGTAACCCAGGGTGCCATCGCAACGCACGCGGGCGAAGACGTTGCGGATCTCGCGCACGCCGCGCTTTGGGGCTTGGTGCGCTCCGCACAAGCGGAAAACCCGGACCGGCGCATCGCGCTCGTGGACATTGACAGCAGCGATGGCTCAAGGCGTGCGTTCACGGGTGCACTCGATGCATCCGAATCTCAAATCGCGCTGCGCGGAGGACGATGCCTCGTCCCGAGACTGGCCCCGGCCCGTGCGCAAGACGCCCTGGTGCCCCCGCCGTCGCCGCCGTGGCGATTGGACATTCCGACGAAGGGAACGCTGGAAAGCCTCGAGCTCGTTGCCTATCCGGATGCTCTCGTTCCATTGAGGGCCGGGCAGGTGCGCATCGCGGTGCATGCCGCGGGGCTGAACTTCCGTGACGTGCTCGATGCGCTCGGAGTGTACCCAGGCGATGCGGGACCGCTGGGCGGTGAGGGCGCGGGTGTGGTCCTCGAAGTGGGCGCGGGTGTCACCAACGTGGCCCCCGGCGATCGCGTCATGGGGATCTTGCCCGCCGCATTCGCCCCCATCGCCGTGACCGATCATCGCATGATCACGCGGATGCCCGCTGGGTGGTCCTTCCGCGAGGGCGCCAGCGTTCCGGTGGTGTTCCTCACGGCGTACTACGGACTTGTCGATCTGGCGCATTTGAATGCCGGCGAACGCGCACTCATTCACGCGGCCGCGGGAGGCGTGGGCATGGCGGCCACGCAGCTCGCGCGGCACTTGGGCGCGGAAGTCTTCGGCACGGCGAGCCCTGGCAAATGGGGGACGCTGCGCGCACTCGGATTCGACGAGGCGCATATCGCGTCCTCGCGCACGCTGGACTTCGAAGCGCACTTCCGGCAGTCGACCGGCGGACGCGGAGTGGACGTGGTCCTCGATTCGCTGGCCCGCGAATACGTGGACGCCTCGCTGCGACTCTTGCCATCGGGCGGTCGTTTCCTCGAAATGGGAAAAACCGATGTTCGCGACGCGGCCATTGTCGCCGCCGAGCATCCTGGTGTGTCGTATCAGGCCTTCGATCTCGCTTCTGCGAGCCCGGAGCGCATTCAAGAGATGCTGGGCGAATTGGTCTCGCTGTTCGAGCGAGGCATCCTTCGTCCCCTGCCCATCACGGCGTGGGACATGCGCCAAGCCCCGCGCGCCTTCCGTGCGCTCGCACAAGCGGGGCACGTCGGCAAATTCGTACTCACGGTCCCGCGCGCGATGGACCCGGAAGGCACGGTGCTGATCACGGGCGGGACCGGGACCTTGGGCGCGCTCGTGGCGCGGCACCTCGTACGCGAGCACGGGGTGAAGCACCTTCTGCTCACCTCGCGCCAAGGAGCCAACGCGAAGGGCGCCGCGGCCCTGAAGGACGAATTGGAGGCGTCGGGCGCGCGCGTGAACATCGCGGCATGCGATGTGGCCGATCGGACCGCCTTGCAAACGCTATTGAACTCGGTACCCGGCGAGCACCCGCTGACGGCGCTCGTTCATGCGGCAGGCACCTTGGACGATGGAATGATCGGGTCGCTCACGCCGGAGCGGCTGCACGCCGTGTTGCGGAGCAAGCTGGATGCGGCGGTCCATTTGCACGAGCTGACGGAAAGGCACGAGCTGTCCGCCTTCATCCTGTTTTCCTCCCTTGCGGGCGTGCTCGGCGGACCCGGACAAGCAAACTACGCGGCCGCCAACGCGTTCCTCGACGCGCTCGCGCACCATCGTCGCGCGCGAGGCCTTGCCGCACTTTCGCTCGATTGGGGTTACTGGGAGCAGCCATCGGGCATGACCGCGCACTTGACCGAAGCCGACCTGCGGCGGATGGCTCGAGGTGGCCTGCTCGGACTCTCCGCGGCCGAGGGACTCGCCCTGTTCGATGCCGCCCTCGCTCGTTCGGACGCGGCCCTCGTTGGCGCGCGCTTCGACGCGGCGAAACTCGGCAAGCAGGCTACCCGCACGCGCCGCATCGCCACCAATGTCGCAGCCTCCTCGCTCCAGCAGCGCTTGCGCGCGCTGCCTCCTTCCGAGCGAGAGCGCGCGCAACTCGAGCTCGTGTGCGCCGACGTGGCCACCGTATTGGGGATGGCGTCCGCCCGCGCCCTCGACCCGCAACGTCCGTTGCAGGAGCTCGGGCTGGATTCCCTGATGGCCATCGAGCTGCGAAACCGACTCGCCGCCACGACAGGATTGCGCTTGAACGCGACCCTGCTCTTCGACCATCCCACGCCCTCGGACCTCGCTCGATTTTTGACCAAGCAGCTGCTCGGAGATGATGCCGAGCCGACCACGCCGCCGCTCGTGTCCCAGTTCGTCACGGCTCGCGCGGAAGACGATCCGATCGCCATCGTGGCCATGGGGTGCCGCTATCCCGGTGGTGTGAGCACGCCCGACGATCTGTGGCAGCTGGTCCACGAAGGCCGCGACGCGATCACCGCCTTTCCGGAAAACCGCGGCTGGAACGTGGAGGCTCTCTACGATCCGGACCCCGACGCCAACGGCAAGAGTTACGTGCGCCAGGGAGGCTTTCTGCACGATGCGGATCGGTTCGACCCTGCGTTCTTCGGCATCAGCCCGCGCGAGACGTTGGCGGTCGACCCTCAACAGCGGTTGCTCCTGGAGACGTCCTGGGAAACCCTCGAGCGCGCGGGCATCGAGCCGGCCACGCTTCAGGGCTCACGGACCGGTGTCTTCGTCGGCGTCATCTACAACGATTATGCGCAGCTATCCGCACCCGACGACCTGGAGGGCTATATCGGCATCGGCAGCTCCGCCAGCGTCGCCTCGGGACGCATCGCATACACCTTCGGATTGCAAGGTCCCACCGTCACCGTCGATACCGCGTGCAGCTCGTCGCTCGTTGCCATTCATCTCGCCAGTCAGGCTTTGCGCAACGGTGAATGCTCCCTCGCGCTCGCCGGCGGGGTCACGGTCATGGCCACCCCGGCCGCGTTCATTGGCTTTAGCCGCCAGCGCGGCCTTTCGTTCGATGGGCGCTGCAAGGCATTCTCCGCCGAGGCCAATGGCGTGGCGTGGGGCGAGGGGGCCGGCATGCTCTTGCTCGAGCGCCTCTCCGACGCCACGCAAAATGGGCATCCCATCCTTGCCGTTTTGCGTGGCTCGGCGGTCAATCAGGATGGCAAGAGCCAAGGCCTGACGGCGCCGAACGGACCCGCGCAAGAGCGTGTCATTCGGCAAGCCCTCGAGAGCGCGCGCCTCTCACCCGAGGACATCGATGCCATCGAGGCCCACGGCACCGGCACCACCTTGGGCGATCCCATCGAAGCCCGTGCACTCTTGGCGACCTACGGACATGCCCATTCCAAAGACAACCCTGTTTGGCTGGGTAGTCTGAAGTCCAATATTGGCCATACGCAAGCGGCGGCCGGCGTGGGTGGCGTCATCAAGATGGTATTGGCCCTGCAGCATGGCGTCTTGCCCAAGACCTTGCATGTGGATCATCCCTCGCCCCATGTCGACTGGTCCTCGGACACCGTTCGCCTTTTGAGGGAGTCCGTCCCGTGGCTGCGAAATGGTCGGCCGCGCCGCGCCGGGATTTCCTCCTTTGGTGTCTCGGGCACCAATGCCCACGTCGTCCTGGAAGAAGCGCCGTTGAATGCCGAGGCTGAGCGGCCCGCCCCGTCGCATTCGACGTTGCCGCTCGTGTTGTCGGGCAAGAGCGAAGAGGCGCTGCGTGCGCAGGCTTCACTCTTGCGTGAACACCTGGCGACGCATCCAGAGCTCGCGATGATGGACGTCGCGTATTCCTTGGCCACCCGTACCCACTTCGAGCATCGCGCGGCCGTCGTGGCCTCGGAGCGAGCCGAATGCATGGAGGCTCTGGAGGCGCTGGGCCAAGGGCGGCCGGCGGCTCGCGCGGTCGTGGGTCGGGTGGCGGGTGGCGGCAAGCTCGTTTTCGTCTTTCCGGGACAAGGCTCGCAATGGGCGGCCATGGCCGAGTCGCTGCTGGAGACGTCGCAGGTCTTTCGCGAGCAGATGGAAGCATGCGAGCGCGCGTTGTCGGCCCATGTGGAGTGGAGCCTCTTGTCGGTGCTGAGAGGAGAAGGCGACCCCGCGATGCTGGATCGCGTCGACGTCGTGCAGCCCGCGCTGTTCGCGGTGATGGTCTCACTGGCTGCGCTGTGGCGTTCGATGGGTGTCGAGCCCGATGCCGTCGTGGGACATAGTCAGGGGGAGATCGCCGCGGCCTATGTCGCAGGCGCATTGAGCTTGGAAGACGCCGCAAAAGTGGTGGCGCTGCGGAGCCTGGCGCTGCGAAAAATGGCCGGGCGAGGCGCCATGGCGGCGGTGGAGTTGGGTGCCCGAGAGATCGAGACCTACCTCGCGCCGTATGGCAATCGGCTGTCGACTGCGGCGGTGAACAGTCCACACGCGGTGCTGGTGTCGGGAGAGCCGGAAGCCATCGACGCGCTCTTGGGAGAGCTGGGTGACGCTGGAGCATTCGCGCGCAAAGTCCGCGTGAACTACGCCTCGCACAGCGCGCAGATGGAAGCGCTCGAAGAGGAGCTGACCGAGCAACTATCGAACATCGAAACGCACCCGGCGCGCATTCCCCTCTACTCGACGGTGACGGGCGGAGAGCTCGAAGGCGGAGAGCTGGACGGGAAGTACTGGTATCGAAATTTGCGAGAGACGGTTCGATTTCGCCAAGTGACGGAAAAGGTCATCGAGGAGGGATACGCCTTCTTCGTGGAGGTCAGTCCCCATCCCGTGCTGACGTTGCCGCTCAACGAGACACTGGAAAGCACGGGCGTGCCGGCGACGGTGGTGGGCACGCTCCAGCGCGACCAAGGAGACATGGGGCGTTTTCTGCTTTCGCTGGGCGAGCTTCATACGCGCGGACATCGTCTGGACTGGAAGGCCCTTTTCGAGCCGTTGCAGCCCCGGCGCGTCGAGTTGCCGACGTATGCCTTTCAGCGAGAGCGATTCTGGCTCGATGCCCCGAAGGGTCAACGCGCCGACGTGGCATCGGCGGGACTCGCTTCGATGGACCACCCGCTGCTCGGTGCCGCCGTGGCGCTGGCCGACGCGGGTGGATATCTGTTCACCGGTCGATGGTCGCTGTCGGAGCAGCCGTGGCTTTCGGGGCACGCGGTGTTCGGGGCGGTGATTGTTCCGGGCACGGCGTTCGTGGAGCTCGCTCTGATCGCGGCGCACCGAATTGGACTCGAGCGGCTCGAGGAGCTGACGTTGGAAGCGCCGCTGGCGTTGCCGCCTCGAGGTGCGGTGCGGATTCAGATGTCGGTGGGGGCCGCGGAGGAAACGGGACGAAGAGCATGGAGCGTGTACGCGCGCTCGGAGGACGCCGGGGAGGACAGCGCATGGACGCGGCATGCGACAGGGACCATGGGCCCGGCCGTGGAGGCGGAGCCTTTCGATCTGCGTGCCTGGCCGCCGCCAGGGGCCACGGAGCTCGGTCTCGAGGGACTCTATCCGCGATTGGCCGAGGCGGGGCTCGTCTACGGAGTCGACTTTCAAGGGCTTCGCGCGGTGTGGAAACGCGGCGAGGAGCTGTTCGCGGAGGTGGAGCTGCGCGAAGGGGCGGCCAAGGAGGCCGAGCGGTTTGCGCTTCATCCCGCGCTGCTCGATGCGGCATTGCACGCGCTTGCCTTGCAGGGAGCCAGCGAGGTGGAACTGCCCTTCTCGTGGAGCGGTGTATCGCTGCGCGCGATTGGGGCGACGCGGCTGCGCGTGCGCTTCGAGATGGGGGCCAGCGGGGTCTCGCTCTGGGCGGCCGATGCGACGGGCGAGCCCGTGGCGACGGTGCAAGCGTTCCATCGTCGACCGGTATCGGCCAAACGGTGGCAGCCAAGTGCGCCCGTCGCGCATCCCGAGGCGCTGTGGTGTGTCGCGTGGTCGGAGGTGCCTTCTGCCAACGCGGGTGCACCGGCGGGGGACCGCGTGCTCCTCGGTGTCGACACGCTCGGTCTCGCGAGTGCACTCCAAGCGGGTGCCGAGTGCGTTGCGAGCCATGCCGATCTCGGCGCCTTGAAAGCCGCCCTCGATCAGGGCGCAGCGCAGCCCGAGATCGTGGTCGTACCCTTCGCACCGTTCGCGTGGGCCACAAAGAGTACGGACGTCATCGCGGCGGCGCACGAAGCGACCGGCCAGGCGCTGGCATTGTTGCAAACGTGGCTCGAGGACGAGCGATTCGTGGCGAGCCGCCTCGTCTTGGTGACCCAAGGTGCCATCGCGACGCACGCGGGCGAAGACGTTACCGATCTCGTACACGCCGCGCTTTGGGGCTTGGTGCGCTCCGCGCAAGCGGAGAACCCGGATCGGCGCATCGTGCTCGTGGACATCGATGGTAGCGATGACTCCCGGCGTGCGATCACGGGCGCACTCGATGCATCCGAATCTCAAATCGCGCTGCGCGGCGGACGATGCCTCGTGCCGAGACTGGCCCCGGCCCGTGCGCAGGACGCTTTGGTGCCCCCGCCGTCATCCGCGTGGCGATTGGACATTCCGAAGAAAGGGACGCTGGAAAGCCTCGAGCTCGTCGCCTACCCGGAGGCTCTCGCTCCGTTGGGTGCAGGGCAAGTGCGCATCGCGGTGCATGCCGCGGGGCTGAACTTCCGTGACGTTCTCGATGCACTCGGCGTACTTCCGCGGGATGTCGGACCGCTGGGCGGTGAGGGCGCGGGTGTGGTCCTCGAAGTCGGTGCGGGTGTCACCCAAGTTTCGCCGGGCGACCGCGTCATGGGAATGTGGCCCGCGGCATTCGGTCCCGTTGCCGTAGCCGATCATCGCATGATCACGCGGATGCCCGCTGGGTGGTCCTTCCGGGAGGGCGCCAGCGTACCGGTGGTGTTCCTCACCGCGTACTACGGGCTCGTCGATCTGGCGCATCTGAATGCCGGCGAGCGCGTACTCATTCACGCGGCGGCGGGAGGCGTCGGCATGGCAGCGACGCAGCTTGCGCGGCATCTCGGGGCGGAAGTCTTCGGCACCGCGAGTCCGCGCAAATGGGGGACGCTGCGGGCGCTCGGATTCGACGAGGCCCATACCGCATCCTCGCGCACGCTGGACTTCGAAGCGCACTTCCGGCGGTCGACCGGCGGACGCGGCGTGGACGTGGTCCTCGATTCGCTGGCTCGCGAATACGTGGATGCCTCGCTGAGACTTTTGCCGTCGGGCGGTCGTTTCCTCGAAATGGGGAAAACCGATATTCGCGACCCGGCCATGGTCGCCGCCAAGCATCCTGGCATCTCGTATCGAGCTTTCGATCTCGTTGAAGCGGGCCCGGACCGCATTCAAGAGATGCTGGGCGAATTGGTCTCGCTGTTCGAGCGAGGCATCCTTCGTCCGCTGCCCATCACGGCGTGGGACATGCGCCAAGCCCCGCGCGCCTTCCGCGCGCTCGCGCAAGCCGGTCACGTTGGCAAATTCGTCCTCACGGTCCCGCGCGCGATGGATGCCCAAGGCACGGTGCTGATCACGGGTGGGACGGGGACCTTGGGAGCGCTCATCGCGCGTCACTTGGTGCAGCGGTACGGGGTGAAGCACCTTCTGCTCACCTCGCGCCAAGGAGCCAACGCGAAGGGTGCCTCGGCGCTGAAGGACGAGTTGGAGGCATCCGGCGCGCGCGTGAGCATCGCGGCATGCGATGCGGCCGATCGAAGCGCGTTGCAAACGCTATTGAACGCGGTACCTGGCGAGCACCCGCTGACGGCGGTCGTTCATGCGGCGGGCACCTTGGACGATGGAATCCTTGGGTCGCTCACGCCGGAGCGCCTGCACGCCGTCTTGCGGACCAAGCTGGATGCGGCGATGCATTTGCACGAGCTGACGGAAAAGCACGAGCTGTCCGCCTTCATCCTGTTTTCTTCCCTTGCGGGGGTGCTCGGTGCCGTAGGTCAGGCCAATTACGCGGCCGCCAACGTCTTTCTCGATGCCCTCGCGCACCATCGCAAAGCTCGAGGACTCGCCGCGCTCTCGCTCGACTGGGGCCATTGGGGAAACAAGAGCGGCATGACCGCTCATCTCACGGACGCCGATCTCCAGCGAATGGCCCGTGCGGGGATCCGCTCGCTCTCCCCGGAGGAAGGTCTCGCTCTTTTCGATGCGGCCCTCGCGAGGCCCGACGCCGGCCTCGTTCCCGCGCACTTCGCGGGCGCCAAAGCTCGCGCACGCGCCACCAACGCCGCCAGCGGTCCCTCTCTCGTGCATCGCCTTCGCGCGCTTCCCCCCGAGAAACGCGAAGAAGCACTGCTCGACGCGGTCCGCTCCGAAGTGGCTACCGTCCTGGGCATCGCATCCCCTGGGAGCGTGGATCCCCGTCGTCCGCTGCAGCAACTCGGACTCGATTCGCTCATGGCCATCGAGCTGCGAAACCGAATCTCTACGGCCACGGCGCTGCGCCTTCAGGCGACCCTGCTCTTCGATCATCCTACGCCCGCAGCGCTGACGACGTTTCTCATCGAAAAGCTTCAGCTGGACGGGGCAGAATCTCCTCGCGCCATAGCCCCCGAGCGGCCCCGAACGGCCCGTCGCGAAGCGGCGCAGGATGCGCTCCCGTCCACCAACGATGTCGCCATCCTTGGCCTGTCCGGTCGCTACCCCGGCGCCGAAGACATCTTCGCCCTTTGGGAGAATCTCCTGAATGGAAAGGACGCCATCACCGAGATTCCCGTGGAGAGATGGGATCACACACAGTACTTCGATACCCAAAAGAACAAGCCCGGAAAAGCCTATAGCAAGTGGGGCGGCTTCATCGATGGCGTCGACGAATTCGACCCCATCTTTTTCAACATTGCGCCAAGCATGGCCGCCTTCATGGACCCGCAGGAGCGGCTCTTCCTGGAAACCAGCTGGAACCTGCTGGAAAGCGTTGGATACACGCGCGAGCACTTGAAGGAAGCTTACGACGCGAAAGTGGGTGTCTTCGTGGGCGCGTGCTACCAGCTTTACGGCGCATTCGCCGCGGACGAAGTCGAACAGGCGGCCATCGCGCTGTCCTCGTACAATGCGATTGCCAATCGGGTTTCTTATTTCTTCGACTTGCGCGGTCCCAGCATTGCGGTCGATACGATGTGTTCATCCTCGCTGACCGCCATCGACATGGCCTGCCAAAGCCTCATCCGCGGAGATTGCCTCGTGGCCATCGCCGGCGGCGTCAGTCTTTCCATTCATCCAAGGAAATACGTTGCGCTCAGCCAAGCTCAGATGCTCGGCAGCCATCCCGGCAGCCGCAGCTTCAGCGCCGGCGATGGCTTTTTGCCCGCCGAAGCCGTGGGCGCGGTACTGCTCAAGCCTTTGGGTCGAGCGATCCAAGACAATGACACCATCTTGGCGGTGATCAAATCGTCGCTGACCAACCACGGTGGCCACTCCATCGGCTATTATGCGCCCAACACCGAGGCGCAGGTTCGGTTGATCGAAGACAACTTCAAAAAGGCGGGCATCGATCCGGAGAGCATCGGCTACGTCGAAGCTGCTTCCAACGGCGCCAACCTGGGCGACGCCATCGAACTCAGTGCGCTGAGTCAGGCCTTTGCCAAGTTTACGGCTCGAAAGCAATATTGCCCGATCGGAACCATCAAATCGAACATTGGTCATCCGGAGGCCGCCTCGGGCATCGCGCAGTTGACCAAGGTCGTATTGCAGCTGCAGCACCAGCAATTGGTGCCCTCGATCCAGACGGCACCGGCGAATCCCGATATCCACTTTGCCGATACCCCGTTCTATCTGCTCGATCGCGCCATACCATGGGAACGTGTCGGTGGTCCGCGCCGCGCGACGGTCAGCTCCTTCGGTGCCGGCGGATCCAATGCGCATGTGATCCTGGAGGAGTACTCCGCGCCGGCGCACGCATCGGGCGCGGCTCAGGATACGCAGCCCGAGATCATCGTGCTCTCGGCGCGCACGCAGGAGCAATTGGGCGACGTCGCCCAACGTCTCTGGCAGCATCTGCAGAAGCACGCGAACCTTTCGTTGGCCAATATCGCACATACCCTGCAATCCGGCCGCGAGGAAATGGATTGCCGATTGGCGCTGGTCGTCGCCGATGTTCCGGAGCTTGCGCGCGGTCTGCAGCGCTACCTCGCGTCGACGGGCGATCCGGTGATCACGCATACCGGCAATCTCAGGGAACAGACGGCCACGCGCGAGCTCTTGTCGGGCAAGGCCGGCGAAGCGGTCGTCCAAATCTTCCTCGCCGAGGGCAATCTCGACAAGCTGGCGCTGCATTGGGCGCAAGGCGGCAAGGTGCCGTGGGCGGAATTGCATCGAGGCAGGAACCTGCGAAAGGTCTACTTGCCGACCTATCCATTTTCGCGTGCCTCGTTTTGGCTCTCCGGCCGGGCTTCACCGGCCGCAGTGCGCGGCGACGAAAGCGGGCCGCCGCCCGCCCCGCAGGACGACCCGGACAGCGTGGCGGCCATCCAGAGCTACCTCCGTGCACGGCTGCTCGAATGGTTGCAGCTTCCGGCGGACTCACTCCAACCGCAAGAGCCGCTCGGCAACTATGGCGTCGACTCGATGTTGGGCATGCGGCTCGCCGCCGCCATCGAGGAGAACTTGGGCATCCCGCTCACCGCCCGCGAGCTCCTCGAGAATCCAACGCTCGCGTCCCTGGCGTCGCACCTTCACGGCAAAGCGAACGGCCTATCGAACCGTTCGGCATTGAAAGACCGCGAGCGGGCAATCTCTGCACACAGCGCGCCGGATGAAGCCAAATCGAGCTTGTCGGAAGGCCAAAAGGGCATTTGGCTCCTCGAGAAATTGGAGCCCGGCACGGGGAATTACAATGTTCCCATCGCGATGCGGATTCTCGGATCGCTCGACGCAGAGGCGCTCGATCGCGCGTTCGCGTTCGTATGCCATCTTCATCCGATCTTGAGGACGACGATCCGGGAAGAAGGCGGCGTTCCTTGCCAGGTCGTTGCCCGCGCCACCGTGCTGGAGGTGCAGCACGAGGCGTACGACGCGGCCCAACGAGGCGACATCCTCGTCCATCTTCGCGAGCGCGCGAAACGGCCTTTCCAACTCGACGGCGGCCCGCTGGCACGCTTCGAAGTGCTGACCACGTCACCGGAGGAACACTTCGTCCTGGTCACGGTCCATCATCTCATTTTCGACGGCAGCTCTGCGATGTTGCTGCTGGACGCGTTGCTCACCGCCTTGCGCTGCGAGTCGGCCGGTACCGATCCGGCGACGCGTTTGGGCGCTCCGCCGGCGGGTATCGCGTATCACGACTTCGTCCAGTGGGAGCAGTCGGTCCTTTCGGGCCCGAAGCGCGCGGAGCATCTGGCCTATTGGAAAAGCTATCTTGCGGGCGAGCTCCCGCAGGTGCTTCCGCCGCCCGATCGGCCGCGCCAGGCCGGGCATCGCCATCCTGGCGGCACGCACGCAAAGGTGTTGCCCCGCGAGCTGGCCGACGAGGTTCGCGCGTACGCCAAGGCGAGCGGCGTGAAATGCACGGCCATATTTCTCGCGACGCTCGAGTTGCTGCTGAGCGTCTACACGGGCCAGAGCGACATCGTCATTGGAATGCCCATCGCGCGCCGGCATCGGCGCGATGACGTCTCCGCCATCGGTTACTTCGTCAACATGATGGTCGTGCGCAGCGATCTCTCCGCCGATCGCACCTTTCGCGAGCTCCTCGAAGAACTGAAATATGCGCTGGCAGATGGCTTCGATCACGCCGATTTTCCCTTTCCTGCGCTGGTCAAGGAGCTCGGCGTGGAGCGTCAGCTCGGCGCAAAACCGGTATTCCAAACGCTCTATGCGTATCAGAACTTCCTTCGAGCTCACGAGCGTCCTCAGGAGGCCACGGATCCATTCCGCGCGGAAATCGTCGAAGGCCTATCGCAAGAAGGCGAATACGACTTCGGCCTGGAGGTCTACGAGCTGGAGACGGACTTCGATGTCCATATCAAGTTCGCCCAAGATCTCTACACTCCGGCCACCATCGAACGCATGATGCGCGAATTCGTGCATCTGCTGCGCACCTGCGTTTCCTCGCCCGATGCGGCGATGTCTCGCCTCCCGCTCGCTCCACCCGAAGAGCACCGCCGGATCGAGCGCTATTGGAGCCAAGCAGCCGGCCCCGCCCCGAGGCACGAGGAAGGTATCATCGCCCACTTTTCGGAGCAGGTCGCACGCTATCCCGACAAGATCGCGTTGACGTGCGGTGCGCGGAATCTGACCTACGGCGAGCTCGATCGCAAAGCGAGGAATTTGGCGCGCTATCTGACCGAGCAGGGCGTGCGCACCGAGAGCGCGATCGGCGTATGCATGCATCGCTCGGTCAATCTGATCGTGGCGCTGCTGGGGATTCTTAAGGCCGGAGGCGCCTACGTGCCCTTGGATCCGTCCTATCCCCAGGCCCGCTTGGCGCATGTGGTGGCCGATTCGCGTGTTTCGCTCATCGTCACCGAACTTGCCCTGAAGGATTCGCTCGCGCCCACCCAGACGCTGGCGCTCGACGCCCCCGATATCGAAGCCCTCCTCGAGCGCGAGGTCCAGGAAGACGAGGACAATCAGCCCGAGCACGGCGGCGCCGACAATCTCGCGTACATCATCTACACCTCGGGTTCCACGGGGCAGCCCAAAGGGGTCATGGTCGAACAGCGCGGCGTGGTCCGGCTGGTCAAGAACAACGATTATGTTCCCCTGTCGCAAGACGCCGTTCTTCTGCACGCGTCGTCCATTACCTTCGATGCGGCGACCTTCGAGGTCTGGGGTGCGCTGCTCAATGGGGCGCGCCTGGTGCTGTATCCGAGTGCGTCGATGGACCTCCTGGAGCTCGGCCGGCTCATCGAGGCGCAAAACGTCACCATCGCGTGGATGACCGCGCGGCTTTTCGACCAATTCGTCGCCGTATGGGACAAGCCACTACCGTCCTTGAAATACCTGCTGGCCGGCGGCGATGTCGTATCGCCGGCGTCCGTTCAACGCGCGTATGCGCGTCATCCGGGGCTGCAAATCGTCAATGGATACGGTCCCACCGAGAACACCACGTTCAGTACCTGCTACGCGATCCCACGCGATCTCGACGGCATGTCGCCGGTACCCATCGGCCGCCCGATCCGCCATGGCACCGCGTACGTTCTGGACCGCCACATGCGCCTTTGCCCGATCCACGGCATCGGCGAGCTCTTTCTCGGCGGCGACGGTCTTGCGCGGGGCTATGCCAATCAACCCGTGCTGACCACCGCGAAATTCCTCTCCGACCCGTTCTCCCGGGCCCCGAATGCGCGGCTTTACCGGACCGGCGATCGAGCGCGGTGGCGGCCCGATGGCACGTTGGAATTCATGGGGCGGAGCGACGACCAAGTGAAGGTTCGCGGCTTCCGCATCGAGCTCGGTGAAATCGAAACGGCGCTCCGGAGCCACCCTCGTGTGCGCGAGGCGGTGGTGATTGTGAAACGAAGCACCGAGCAACTCATCGCCTACGTCACGGCAGACGACGAAGAAGGACTGGCTCCCGAGCTGCACGCACATTTGGAGGCGCGTCTTCCGGAATACATGCTTCCAGCTGCCATCGTCCCGCTGCGTGCCATCCCGCTGACCCGAAACGGCAAATTGGATATCGCCGCACTCCCGGAAATCGAACTATCCATGACGGCCGCCTCCGATCAGGGGCATGTGGAACCCCCGCGAACGGAGATGGAGTTCGCCCTATACGGTATTTGGAAAGAGATCCTGGGGCTCGAGGAATTCAGCGTCACCGCCAACTTTTTCGACCTCGGCGGGCATTCCTTGTTGACCATGCGCATGACGGCCTTGGTGGAGGAGCGCCTCTCTCGAAAGCTCTCCATCCGCGACGTGTTCAAAGCCCAAGCCTTGCGGCCGCTGGCCCGCATGCTGAGCGCCGCCGGCGCGGCCGCTCGACCCGCGATGACCAGGGTCTCGGGCGAAAATCTGCAGACCTCCTTTGCCCAGAGGCGTATGTGGTTTCTCGAGCGCGCGTGGGGCGCCGACGAGATCAACCATGTGCCGATGGTGCTGCGCATCGAGGGCGATTTGGAGGTCGTCGCGCTCGAAAAAGCGCTCCGCGAGATCGTTCTGCGCCACGAAAGCTTGCGGACGGTATTCAATCCCGCGCACACCGGATTGATCTGCAACGTTCTAAATGACTTCCGCGTACCCTTCGAAGTCCACGATTTGACGGGAGCGTCGGGCTCGGAGCTGTCCTCGAAGGCCGAAACCATCGGTCGCGAGTTCGTGGTCCGGCCTTTCGATCTCGCCGCCGATCTCATGTTGCGCGCGTCCGTGATGAAGGTGGGCGACGCGCAATGGACGCTGATCATCGTCGTGCACCACATTGCCTTCGACGGACAATCGTTGCGCGTCTTTCTTCGCGAATTGTCTGCTCTGTATGGGGCGATCGCGAAGGGGGTGCCGTCGCCGCTTCCCGAGCCGGCGTTTCAGTATCAAGATTATGCCAAATGGCAGCAGGAGTGGCTCGACGGCGGTCAGCGCGATATCGAGCTCGCGTATTGGCGAAACAAGCTGAAAGATCTCCCGATTCTGCACTCCGTGCCCACGGATCGCCCGCGTCCCGCCGAGCAGACCTTCGAAGGCGCCTATTACCATCAATCGATCCCCGATGCGCTCACCCGCGAGCTTTTGGCGCTGGGGCGTTCCCGGGATGCCAGCTCGTTCATGGTGATGCACGCCGTGTTCGCGCTGCTCCTGCATCGATGCAGCGGTGAGACGGACATTGTCGTGGGCGCGCCCATTGCGGGAAGAACCCAGGCGGAGACGGCGCCGCTGATTGGTCTCTTCGTCAACACCTTGGTCCTGCGGGCCGATCTCTCCGGAAATCCGACCTTCATCGAGTTTTTGGAGCGCGTACGCGATACCGATCTGGAGGCGTTCGAAAACCAGAACCTCCCCTTCGAATCCGTGGTCGATGCCCACGCCGGCGAACGAAGCCTCGCGCACCACCCGTTGTTCCAAATCATGCTCACGATGGAACACTTTGCCGAAGGTGAGCTTTTCCTGGGCGAAGCCACCATGGCCTTGACGCGTCCGAAGGCGCAATCGAAGGCAAAGTTCGACCTCGTCCTGCACGTTCACGAGACGCCCACGGGGATGATGTGCCTTTGGGACTACGCCACCTCGCTCTTCGATGCCGCGACGATCCAGAGTATGGCGGGCCACTTCGAGGACCTGTTGCGGAGCGTGGTGGACGACCCATCGCGCACGCTCGAGCAGCTGATTCTTCCAGCCGCGGGCGCATGCGTGGAATCGCCCGAAGCCGTACCGAACCACCGCGAGGGAAAGCTGGCCATCACCGTCGACCGCGCGCTGACGGCTCGCATCGATGCGCGTTCCGCGTATCGGATCCTGCTCGAGCGCCACCCGGAGCTCGATGACGTTGCGATTGGCGTGCGGCCGCTGCACGAGACGGCCAAGCTCGATATGGTGTTCTCGTTCGCCGAGGGCGAAGGAAGCCTCGAGGTGAGCGTCGAGTACAGCAAGGACCTTTTCGAGGAAACCGCCGTGCGGCGGCTGCTCGCTCACTTCCGAACCCTGCTCGAGAGTGCCACGTTGCATCCGGCGGACGCGGTCGATGCACTGGAGATGCTCCCCGCCGAGGAGCGTCGCGTGCTCGCCCGGTGGAGCGAACCAAGCGTTTACGACACGCGTGAGGCTACGATTCACGGGCTCTTCGAAGCACAGGTCGAACGAACACCGGACGCACCGGCGCTCGCGTGGCAGGGCGGATTCATTTCGTATCGGGACCTGGATGCTCGTGCCAACCGCCTTGCACGACGGCTGCGCAAGCTCGGTGTCGGGGCCGATGTCGGGGTTGGACTCTTCGTCGACCGCTCGCCGGAAGCCATCCTCGCCATTCTCGCGATCCTCAAGGCGGGCGGCATGTATGTGCCCCTCGATCCTTCGCTTCCTCCTGCTCGGCTGTCGTTCTTGATCGAGGATACGGCGTTGCGTGTTGCGTTCGTCCAGCCGCATCTCATGGATGAATGGCCCCATCCGGACACCTTTCTCATTCCGCTCGATATGGACGACTCCGCGGCTGAGGACGACGCACGGCTCGACGTGCGGCTGCACCCGGAGCATGGCGCCTACGTGATGTTCACGTCCGGCTCCACGGGCACGCCCAAAGGCGTCTTGGTCCCTCATCGCGCCGTCGTGCGCCTTGCCAAGGCGCGGGGGCACTTCCGAAGCACGGCGGAGGACGTCTTTTTCCAGTACGCGCCGCTTTCGTTCGATGCGTCCACGTTCGAGATCTGGACCGCGCTCCTCAACGGAGCACGGCTCGTCGTCCCGCCGCCCGGTATTCTCTCCATCGAACGACTGGGCGAGGCCCTCCGGGGCCACGGTGTCACGATACTTTGGCTCACCGCGCCGCTCTTTCACGAGATCGTCGATAGGGCGCCCGAGATCCTCGAAGGCGTTCGAATCCTGCTCGCGGGCGGTGATGCACTTTCCTTGCGCCACGTCGAGGCCGCGAAAAAGCGCCTCCCGTATACCCGCATCATCAACGGCTACGGGCCGACGGAGAACACCACCTTCACCACCTTGGGACCCGTCGACACGACGCTGGGGGGCCGTTCGGTACCGCTCGGCACACCCATCGACAATACGCGCGTCTACGTTCTCGACGAGCACTTGCGGCCCGCCCCCATTGGCGTGCCCGGTGAGATCCATGCCGCGGGCGATGGGCTCGCACGCGGCTACTGGGCGCGCGCCTCGCTCACATCCGAGCGATTCATCCCCGATCCATTTTCGCGCGAGCCGGGCGCTCGCATGTACCGCACGGGGGATCGCGGGCGATGGCTCGAGGACGGGAGCCTCGAATTTCTGGGCCGGCGCGATCATCAGATCAAGGTCCGCGGTTTCCGCATCGAGCCCGGTGAGATCGAGCATGCGCTGCTCGCCCATCCGGCTGTCGCCGAAGCCCTGGTCTTGGCGCGCCAGGAGGAGGTTCCAGGCGACAAGCGCCTTTGCGCGTACATGATTCCCAGCGAGCCAGGCGATCTCGGTTCCATCGCCGATTTGAGAGAACACCTCGAGCGAAGGCTTCCCGAGCACATGATTCCGGCGGCGTTCGTCGTGCTGGAGAAATGGCCACTTCGAGAGAATGGCAAGGTCGATCGAAGTGCGTTGCCGCCGCCGCCGCAGGGCGGGGGTGATGCGCACGAAGACGCGCGTCCAAGGGCGGAGCCGCGCAACCCGGCGGAACGGATCCTGACGGGGATTTGGGCCGAGGTATTGCGATTGGAGCGAGTGGGCATCGACGACAATTTTTTCGAGCTCGGGGGAGACTCCATCCTCAGCATCCGGGTCTTGGCGCTCGCCCGTGAGCAAGGGCTGTCGTTCTCCATGCAGACGTTGCTTCGGCATGGGACCATCCGCGCGCTCGTCGAGGAAGCGGCCGCCGGAAGCGTCGGAAATGAGGCAGCACCGGCGCCCGCATCGCGGTTTGCTCCGTTTGCGTTGGTCGACGAAGCCGACCGATTTCGGCTTCCCGAGGATGTGGTCGACGCGTATCCGATGACCGCGCTCCAGCACGGCATGCTCTTTCATGGCGAGCTCTCGCCCGAGGATGCGACCTACCACGACGTTTTCAGTTTTCGCATCGAGGACGCGATCGATCCTGCCGCGCTCGCGCGTGCGCTCGATGCGCTCGCCGCCGAGCACGCGATCCTGCGGACGTCGTTCGATTTGCAGACGTACGCCCAGCCGCTGCAGCTGGTTCACCGCAGCGCATCCACGCCCCTCATCGTGGAGGATCTCCGGGACAAGACCGCCGAGGCGCAGCAGGCTTTGCTCGAGGCGCGCTTTCGCGAGGAGCTTGCCCGCAGGTTCGATTGGACCAAGCCTCCGATGCTCCGCTGCGATGCGTACCGGCTCGGGGAGCGACGAACGGAGCTCGTGGTGAGCTTTCACCATGCGATCCTCGACGGCTGGAGTTTCGCGACGTTCCTGGCGGAGCTTTTGCAACGCACCTTCAACCCCGCGCGCACGGCGACCGCTGGGGATGCGCCGCCCTATCGCGACTACGTTGCGCTCGAGCAGGCCGCGCTCGGCGACGAGGAAACGAAGCGCTTTTGGCGCGCGTCGCTCGAGGATGCGCCGGTGCTCGCATTGCCGCGGCTTCGGGGGGCGGCGCCCCGTCCCGATGACGTGCGACAGCTTGCCGTGCCCATTGCCGCGCAGACGTCTGCGGCGCTGCGACGGGTCGCCGCCGACGCGGGGGTGCCGCTCAAGACCGTACTTCTCGCCGCGCACATTGGTGCGCTGCGTCTCGCGACCGGCGAGGACGATCTCGTCACCGGCATGGTCACCCATGGGCGGCCGGAAGCGCGTGACGCCGAGCGGACCCTGGGACTCTTTCTCAACACGCTGCCTCTGCGCATGCGCGTCCGTCCTTCATCGTGGATGGATATCATCCGCGACGTCTTCGCCGCGGAGCAGGCCACGTTGCCGCATCGTCACTATCCCCTCGCCGAGATGCAGCGGCATGCTGGGCGGCCGCTTTTCGAGGTGATGTTCAACTTCATTCATTTCCACGTGCTCGGAGACGTCGGGAAAAGCGCCCGCGCATCGATGGCCCTGACCCGCAGCGCGACGGCGACGAACTTTCCGCTTGCCGCGGCCTTCTCGGTGGATCCTGCGACTCAGGCCATGGATCTGCTGTTGGAGACCGTCGAGCCCGAGCTCTCCGGCGACGTGCTGCGGCGCATCGGAGGCCATTATGCCGCGATTCTCGAGCGCATGGCCGAGGACCCTCGAGGCCATTGCGATGCTGCGGATCTCGTACCGTCCGAGGACCAGGAGATCTTCGCGCGTTGGAATGGCAGCCGTGCAGGCTTTGCGGAGTCCAGCACACTTGTCACGCCCACCACGATCTCCGCCTTGTTCGAGGCCCAAGTCGACCGCACCCCCAACGCCGTCGCGTTGATGGGCGGGGCCGCGCTGACCTACGCCGAGCTCGATGTTCGCGCCAATCGCCTCGCGCATCACTTGCGCAGCCTCGGCACGAAGTGCGAAACGCGGGTCGGCCTTTGCCTTCATCGGGGTGAAGCGCTCATCGTTGCCTTGCTTGCGATCCTCAAGGCGGGTGGCGCGCATGTTCCTCTCGATCCGAGCTATCCGCCCGAGCGCCTCGCCTTCATGCTCGCCGACGCGGGCTGCTCCCTGGTCATCACGGCCCGCGATCTCGTGCCGCGGCTCGCGGGCGCCGAGGCGACGCCGCTGGTGCTCGAGGAGCTCGGGCCGCACCTGGCTCGTTGTCCCGACGCGCGCCCGGACAATTGGCTCGACCCGGACAACCTGGCGTACGTCATCTACACGTCGGGCTCCACCGGAAAGCCCAAGGGGGTTCTCGTTTCCCACGGCGCGGTCTCGAGCTTCGATGCCGCCCTCCAGCATGCCGCCTACCGCGAGCTCCCGCCCGGACTTCGCGTAGCCCTCAACGCGTCCCTGTCCTTCGACGCCTCCGTGCAGCAATGGGTACGGCTGCTCCATGGCGACACGTTGTTCCTCGTTCCGCAGGAGATGCGCCTCGACCCACCGCGGTTGATCGGTTTTCTGCACGAGCATCGCATCGACGTACTCGATTGCACGCCCAGCCATCTGGAGCTCCTGCTCGAGGCGGGGTTCGGTCGAGAGCATCGCCATACGCCACGCCTCGTGCTCGTCGGCGGAGAGGCCATCGATCCCGCTCTATGGCAGCGCCTTGGCCAGCTCTCCGGCACGAGGTTCATCGACGTCTACGGTCCCACCGAATCGACGGTCGACACCACCGCACGGATCATCGAGCCCGGCTCCGTTCCTGCCCTCGGAGGTCCGCTGCCGAATGTTCGACTCCACGTGCTCGCTCCTTCCCTGGTGCCGGTTCCCGTCGGCGCTGCCGGGGAGATCTTCATCGGCGGCGCGCAGCTCGCGCGTGGCTACATGGGACGTCCCGCGCTCACGGCCGAACGCTTCCTTCCGGATCCTTTCTCGCCCGTCCCGGGCGCGCGGATGTACCGCACGGGCGATCGTGCGCGTTTCACCCTCGACGGGCAACCACGGTTTCTTGGCCGCACCGATCATCAGGTCAAAATCCGCGGATTTCGCATCGAGCTGGGGGAGATCGAGGGCGCGCTTCTCTCCCACGAAGCGATTCGCCATGCCGTGGTTTCGGCCTTCGAGACATCGTCCAAAGAGCTAGCCCTCGTGGCGTATGTGGTCCCCGCCGAGCGGGGTGCGGTCGATGCCGCGGCGCTGCGCACCTTCCTCGAAGCGCGCCTTCTCGAGGCGATGGTCCCCGCCGTCTTCGTTTTTCTTCCGGAGTTGCCTTTGAACGCCGCGGGCAAGGTCGATCGCCGCGCCTTGCCCGCGCCCGATCGGGACCTCGGCACGACAAGGGCCGACGCGATCTTGCCGCGCGATCCCATCGAGCTCGCGCTCGTGGAGCTCTGGGAAGAGCTGCTCGACGTGCGTCCCATTGGTGTCGGCGACGACTTCTTCGCGTGCGGAGGTCACTCGCTGAACGCGCTGCGCATGCTCGCACGGGTCGAGCAGCGCTTCGGACGAACCGTGGCCCTGCCGCAACTCCTTCGGAACACGACGATCGAGGCTCTCGCCGCCGCACTGCGCACGGAATCGACCGAGCAAACCTCCAGCCTGGTCGCACTCGAGGCGCGAGGCACGGGTGTTCCACTGTACTGCGTGCACGGCATCGGTGGCTCGGCGCTCTCCTTTTTGCCGCTTGCCCGCGCCCTCGGCCATGAGCGGCCGATTCACGGCTTCGACGCCCCTGGGCGATACGATGACGCGCTGCCGTTCGACGACGTGAATGCGCTCGCGAGTCACTATGCCGAGTTATTGCTCGGCGCCTCCACGCCGACGCGCCCGTTCTGGCTCCTCGGGTGGTCCTTCGGGGGCGTCGTCACCCTCGAGATCGCGCGAAGCCTCGAGGCGAAGGGCGCGCAGGTTGCCGGCGTGATCCTGCTCGATAGCCGATTACCTCACTTCGGCGATCCGGAGCACGTCGACGAATCCGTGTACCTCGCCCTCTTCGCGCGCGAGCAAGGGATCGCATTGACCGCCGACGACGAACGAGCCCTTCGAGGCCCCAATGGCGTCGCCGCTCTCGCCGCGGCCGCCGTCGCGCAAGGCGTCTTGCCCTCGGCGACCGCCGTGGTGCAAGTGCGCCGGGCGCTTCGCGTGTGCACGGCCCATATGCGTGCCTTTGCCCGCCACCGGCCGCGTGCCACGAAGGCGAGCGTCACGCTGATTCGTCCGCACGAAGGCGCGGAGCACGTCGCCAATGAAGACTGGAATGCGCTGACACCGACTCCCGTCGTCGTTCATCGCACCCCGGGGAATCACGTCGACATGCTGCGCCCCCCGCACGTGACCCACCTGGCCGCGCTCGTGCGCGAGCTGCTGGCATCGCGCGACCGATAGACGCTGCCGTCCCCCACGAGGTAAGTCATGCCCAACGAGCTCTTTTATCTTCGCCCCAATGTCGTCATCGAGCCGCTCTTCGCACGCTGGTACGCGTGGCTGCAGCTCATTTCGCCGATGACGGCGCCGCTCTTCCTCGTCCATCAACACCTCAAAATCATGCGCTCCTTCGTGGCCCAGCCCGAGTTGCACGTTGCGGCCATGCAGGATCCGCAGCTCATTGGTGGGCCTTATATCAATTATGGATCGGGCCAGGTCGGCGCGGTGCAGGCGCAGATTGACGAGACCACGCGCTCGTGCGCCACCATGATCGAATTCGCTGCGGCGCTCAAGTCACTCGACAGGATGCTCGCCGATCATGCCCTCGGAATGTCCCTCGAAGCGATCTATCCGCGCGTTCCGGACATTCTCCGCGGCTTCGTGGAGCTCGGCTACGACCTCGAGAACCATTTGTCGGTTCGCCTGCTCGAGGGCCTGCTCTACCGAAGTTCGCACTACCATGAGGCGGCGCAGAGCCTTCTCTTGTGGCGCATCGATCGGGACGAGCGGCCCTTCATCTTCAGCACCCCACGGCTCGGTGGGCCGGGCGAGCTCCCGCTCGAGCGCCCCTTCCGCGACACGGCGCTGGACGAGATTTGCGACTTGCGCCGTCGTCCCGCTCCCATCGGGCGCATTCTCGAGCTCCTCGACGTCGCGGGGGCGCCGGAAAGGGAGGAGTTGGTGCGTTCCTTTTTGACGCGCGAGCCTCCGGTTCCGGCGCCGCGCTTCGAAGGTGATGGGCTGCGCGTGCGCTATTTCGGGCATGCGTGCGTGCTCCTCGAGTCGAAAGGCGTCTCGGTGCTGACGGATCCCGCGCTGAGTTACCGCTATCCCACGGAGCTTCCGCGTTTCACCTTCGACGACCTGCCCGAGCGCATCGACTACGTGCTCATCACGCACGGCCATGCCGACCACCTGATGCTCGAAACGCTCCTGCCGCTGCGATCCCGGATCGGCACCATAGTCGTACCCAAGAGCAACGGGGAGCGGCAGGATCCGTCGCTCCGATTGGCGTTGCGCCACCTCGGTTTTCGGAACGTCGTCGAGCTCGACGAATTGGAAGACATCCCTTTCGAAGGCGGTTCCATCCTGGGTTTGCCCTTCCTCGGCGAGCACGGAGATCTGCACATTCGCTCCAAGCTCGCGTATGGTGTCCGGCTCGGCGGGCGCTGCGCCGTGATTGCGGCGGACTCCAATGTGCTCGAGCCCGAGCTTTATCGACACGTCAAAGAGGTGCTCGGCCCGGTGGACATTCTCTTCATCGGAATGGAATCCGAGGGCGCGCCATTGAGTTGGATCTACGGACCGCTCCTGTTCACGCCGCTGGCGCGCAAGATGGACCAATCGCGCCGGCTATCAGGCTCCAATGCGAAGCGTGCCGCGGCGCTGGTGGACTTGCTCCAGCCCCGGCACGTGCGCGTCTACGCCATGGGCCAAGAGCCATGGCTCGGCCACGTGATGGGGCTGAAGTACACGGATACCTCGCCGCAGATCGTTCAATCGAACGAGCTGCTCGCACACTGCCGCGCCTCCGGCATTGCTGCCGCGCGCCCGTATTGCATCGAGGAGATGCACCTCGCGCCATGACCACACCCTCAAGCAAAGTAGGAAATGCCATGTACGGAGACGACGACGAGATGATTTACCGCACCGTGGTCAATCACGAGGAGCAATACTCGATATGGCCGGCACACAAGCCGATTCCCGCCGGTTGGCGGGAAGCCGGAAAGAACGGCCCCAAGGCCGAATGCCTCGCGTACATCGAGGAAGTATGGACCGACATGCGCCCCCTCAGCCTTCGCCGCAAAATGGACGAGGCGCGAAGTGGCGATTGAAACGGCGCGAATGGATGACGCTGCGCCGTCGTATGCTACATCGAGAGGGGCGACATCCAGAGGGCGCTTTCGGGAAGCGCTCGAGATTGCCTTCCCCATCACGGCCGCTCAGTTCATGGTCATGATTGGAGGATTCATCAACAACGTGATGATCGCTCGGGTCGACAGCACGACCTTCGCCGCGGGGCTGCTCGTCAATTCCATTCAGCTCACCCTGGGCATGGTGGTATTCGGTTTGCTGTATTCCCTGAGTGCGCTCATCGGCACCGTCATCGGTGAAGCCAAAAATCCCGAAAGGGTAGGGCAGCTCTTCATCGCAGGCGCCGTCGTGTCTCTGGCACTCTCCATCCCATCGATGGCCGTACTCTTTTGGATCGAGCCACTCCTGCGGATGCTGGGTCAACCCGCCGCGATGGCCGACCTGTGCGCGCGATACTTTCGCCTCTACGTCTGGGCCGTCCCGGCCATGGGCATCGTCTCCGTTTACGTTCAATTCTTGCTTGGCACGTTCAAGCAAGCCATCGTGTTCCTCTACAGCATTGGCAGCATGGTTGTCTCCATCGCGCTGGGCTACGTGATGATCTTCGGTAAGCTCGGCCTACCAGCCATGGGCATTGAAGGCCTGGCCGGCGCGGCCGTGGTGACGGCCTGGCTTGCGGCTGCCGTTCTTACGTATTTCATTCTAGGACGACCCGAACATCGACAATACGCATTGCTCGCGTTCAAGGCTCGAGGCCTCCAAAGCGCCATCGCCAGCACCTTGAGGCTCGGGTTTCCGATATCCGTTCAGTCGGGCAACGAAATTTGCTCCTTCTTGATCACGAGCATCATGGTTGGCTGGCTCGGGATCGAAGCTCTCAGTGCTCAACAAGTCGCCACGCGGTACGTGATGATGTTGGTCATCCCCGTCATCGGCCTTTCGCAAGCCGCCTCCATGGTCGTCAGCCGCAGCTTCGGGGCCAAAAACCTGGCGGAGGTCAAACAGTACGGCGGGTTCTACGCGTCGATGGGCGTGACGTACTCCTTGATTGTGCTGGCGGCATTCGTTCTCGCACCGCGGATCTTCATCAAGGTCTTTCTCGAAGATACGCCGGAGAATGCAGGTCTCTTCGAAACACTGCCCATCATTCTCGTATGGATCGCCGTCGGGCAGGTGTTCGACGCCATTCGCAACGTCGTCACCGGCGCATTGCGCGGTTTGCAGGATACGAAATATCCCATGAACATGGCCATCCTGGCCATTTGGCCCATCGGTATCCCGCTGACGTATTTCATGGGCTTTGCATTGCATTGGGGATTGGTCGGTATTACCCTGGCTCGCAACGTCGTCATGGCCATTGGCTGTGGCGTTTTGCTTCTGCGCTGGCGAAGCAAGGTGGCGGCGTTGGGCGCTTCCGCCTAAGGAAAACGCGAATGATCGACAATACGATGTTCGAGATCGATGATGACCGGTTGCCTGCCATCGTGCAACCTCGTAACGGTCGCAGTGCCCATAGCTTGGATGCATTGGTCACATGGTGCCGAGCGCATCAACCGGATGTAAAAGAGCTGCTCCAACGCAAGGGCGCCATTCTGTTCCGAGGTTTCGAGGTGCGCAGCGCGGAGGATTTTGCACACGTCGCGCGTGCTATCTCAGAGGGCTCAGAGGGCTCAGAGGGCTCGCGGGCCTCGCAAGATGGTCTCGTCGAGTACGTAGCCGGCGTGGCGCGCCGAAAGAAAATCACCGACGGTATTTATACATCGACCGAATATCCGTCGCACGTCGATATGCCGTGCCACAACGAGTTGTCGCATACCAAAGACTGGATTGCGCTCATCTTCTTCTTCTGCCAGGTCGCCCCGAAAGAACGCGGTGAGACGCCCCTGGTCGATGGTCGTGAGGTCGTTCGAGGAATGAAACCCGAGACGGCCGCCCTGTTTCGGGAAAAACGAGTCACCTACGTGCGCTTCCTCCACTGCGGTGACGGCTCGGGAATCCTCGAGAACAACGTCCGCGTGCTCGATGCGAGCGGATATCCCTATAGCGTATCCTGGCAACACACGTATGGCACGACCGACAAATCGGTCGTCGAGGCGAACGCAAAGCGCGTCGGCGCAGACATCGAGTGGACATCGTCGAACGATTTGATTTGGAGGGAGACGGTCCAAGCCATCCGGCGCCACCCGGAGACGCGCGAGGAAAGCTGGTTCAGCCATGTCGTCAACTTTCACCCGTCACGCATGGCACCGGCGGTTCGCAAGCGCATACCCGAGAAGGAATATCCAAGGAACGTCGTGTTCGGCGATGGAACGCCCATCGCGGACTCCATCGTCGATGAGATTCGAGACTGCGTGGCAAAGGGCGAAAAGCTCTTCGCCTGGCAAAAGGGCGATGTCCTGATGATCGACAACGTTCTCGTCGCCCACGGCCGAAGAACATTCGAAGGACCCCGAACGATTTTGACCGCTATGGCAGGATTGAGAGAGGATTCACGATGAAGCTATTGGACGGAGTCGATACCCTCGGCGGATTGCTGGAGATCGTTCGCCGGGTTCATGGCGAGAAGGTGGCGCTCGTGGTCGACGACGCCACCCTGACGTACGCCGAGCTCGATCTTCGGTCGACCCAGGCGGCGCACGCGCTCGAACGCGATGCGATGGGCGCGGGCGATCGCATCGCGGTCCTTGGAAAGGGTTCCCTGTCGTCGGTCTCGCTGATGTTCGGTGCCGCCAAGGCACGCGCCATCTACGTGCCAATCAATTCGCGATTGGCCCCAAAGGAAATTGCCTACATCCTCGCGCATGCCGAGCCAAAGCTTCTCATGGTCGACGCCGAGTGCCTCGATCTTTTGCCCCGCATCGCCGCCGAAGCGGGGCAGCTCCCCAAGCTGCTCGCAACGGTCCCGAACGGCGTAGGCCTCGAGGTCTTCGATGAATGGCTCGAGGGGACGCCCTCATCCATGCCATCGCGTTCGTACGCCGCCGAAGATGCCGTGGTCACGCTCTACACGAGCGGCACCACCGGTCATCCAAAGGGGGTTCGCCTCTCGAGCCGCTCGCTCCTGGGCGTGGCGCAGGCTCTGCGCGCCGCAGGCGATCCTTGGTTCGGGTGGAATGACCGAACGGTGAGCATGGTATCCCAGCCGGCCTTTCACATTGGCGGCGTCTGGTGGCTCGTTCAAGGACTGAGCCAAGGAAGCACCAATGTTCTTTTGCGCGGCTTCGATGCCAAACAAGTCTTGCGCATCATTCCAAAGTACCGCGTGGCAACCACGTGTATGGCCCCGGCCATGATCCAGCTGCTTCTCTTGGAGCCGGGATGCCGCGAGGTCGACTTTTCGTCCCTTCGGGCCATCAATTATGGCGGCTCGACGTGCCCCACCGCCCTTTTGCGCGAGGCCATGGAGGTCTTCGGCTGCGGATTCTGCAACGCGTATGGGAGCACCGAGACGGGAAACGTCGTCGTATCCCTGCGACCCGAAGAGCATCTCGAGGCAAGCGACCAGCGCCTGCGCGCCGTCGGCAAGCCCATGCCGGGCGTCGAAGTGCGCATCCTCGACGAAAATTGGGAAGATGTCGGCACGGGCGCTACGGGCCACATCGCCGTCCGTTCCCCCTCCAACATGATCGATTATTGGAAAAACGACGAGGCCACGCGCTCCACCTTGGTCGATGGCTGGCTCATGACGGGCGACGCAGGCTTCCGCGACGAAGAGGGCTACATCCACGTATCGGATCGCATTCGCGACATGATCATCAGCGCCGGCGAAAAGATCTTTCCCGCCGAAGTCGAAAACGTCATTCGGACGCACCCCGGGGTCGAAGACGTCGCCGTCATCGGCGTTCCCGACCCACTCTGGGGCGAAGCCGTGCGCGCCCTCGTCGTCGTCGCCGCCGGCACCGCGGGTACCGCATTGCGCCCGGGCGACATCATTCGATATGTACGCGGCCGCGTTGGCGAATACAAAGTACCGCGTGCCGTCGAATTCGTGGAATCGCTTCCGAGAAACGCCGCGGGAAAAATCCTCAAACGGGAGCTTCGCGAGCCATACTGGCGCGGCCAAGATCGTCGGATCTGATCTCCTACGGAGATCTCTTGGAAGTGTCGGCATTCGTGCCGGCGCAATCCCCATCAAGTAGAAGCATGGCGGCGAACCCACGAACGCAGGTTGCCGCCAGCTCTCAATCCATTTACTCTTGCTTGGCTACGCTGGTTTGGCCGACTTTCATCAGCTTGTCCGGCAATTGGCCGGTCCAGCTTTGCCTATCAGCTCACCCGAGAAGCCCTCCGAGAAGTTGCTTCAATAGGTCCAGAATCGCGCCAATCAGGTCCATGGTATTCCCCCCCTTGTGTCTTGTGTCCACTTCCGTTGCGGAAGCGACAATGGGATCCCAGCAATAATCGTGCTTCGCGTTCCGTTCCGCTATGTGCCCGAAAAGACATCGATGTATGCTCGCGAATCCGCGGCAATTTGCCCCGCGAGTGACGAATTTATCGCACTCTCGGTTACAATGTCTCCACGGCCAGCGCGCTTTCCGCCCGGTGAGCGAAGCTCGGCAGAGCTTAGGATCGGCGTGGGCATGGCGCGCAGGAGACCACTGACCCAAGCGAATGAGCGGCGTTGCTTTAGCCGAAGCGTGTAATAGCCATTTGCTGCAAACGATACTCTTCCGCATGCGGAGCACGGAACGCGCTTTACGTTCGCACGCGTGGGCCGACAACGAGAAGGAGGGACTGCCATGAGCGATCCGAGCTATCGAGGTACCTGTTTTTGCGGAGCGGTCGAGATTCGCGTGACCGGGACGCCCAAGGCGATGGGCTACTGCCATTGCGCGTCCTGCCGCGCCTGGTCCGCGGCGCCCGTGAATGCGTTTTCATTGTGGAGTCCAGAAAGCGTGAGCGTCACCAAGGGAGCGGAGCACGTGGGCGAATTTCACAAGACGCCGCAGAGCCATCGGCAATTTTGCAGGGTGTGCGGCGGGCACATTCTGGCCCAGCACCCACCGTGGAATCTCGTCGACGTGTACTCGGCCGTGATTCCCGATTTCGAGCATCGCCCTGCCTTGCATGTCAATTACCAAGAAAAGGTCCTCTCGGTGCGAGACGGGCTTCCCAAGTTCAAAGACTTGCCCAAAGATTTTGGCGGCTCGGGCGAAATGCTGCCCGAGTGAGGGGACCCGCGGGCGGGCCGAAAGTGTAAGATGCGCACTCATGACCCAGCGCCACAAAGATCGCCAGATCAATTTCATCGAGCTGCCCGCCCGCGATGTCGCCGCCTCCAAAAAGTTCTACTCGGCGATCTTTGGCTGGACGTACCAAGACTACGGTGACGACTACGCAGACATCTGCGACGCAGGAATCTCCGCCGGTCTCAATGGCGAACCTGACTCCGCCGCCAAAAAGCCCCTGGTCATCATGTATTCGTCCAATCTCGAAGACGCGCGCGCACGCGTCGTCAAGGCGGGCGGCAAAATCACCAAAGACATTTTCTCATTCCCCGGCGGCCGCCGGTTTCACTTCACCGATCCCTCGGGAAACGAACTCGCCATCTGGTCCGACGCCGGCATCGAATAACGCGTGCTTCGTTCGACGTCAGGTCGACCGACTCACGCGCTCCGCGGCGAGGGCGATGGGCAGCAAGGTTTCATCCTCGCCGCTGGGCATCGAAAGGAGCAGGCTGGTGGGCAATCCCGCGCCATCGACGCCCGTGGGAAGGGCGACGCCCGGCATATCGAGGAAGCTTCCCAGCATGGTGAGGCGCAGGGTTGCCAGGTTCGTTTTGAAGAACAGGTCCATGTCCTTTTCCAGCGGCGCCAATTCGGGGGCGACATGGGCGACGGTCGGAAGGACCAGCACGGCGCCACGGAGCTCGTGACGAATTCTCGGGATCAGCGCTTCGCGGGCCCACGAGAGGTTCACGTAATCGCTTGCTCGGAAATTGCGTGCGCTTTCCAACCTTTTTCGAACGCGGGGGTCCATGCGTTCCGCGTCCTTCGAAAGGAGCAAGGATTCGTGGATGGCGAGGGCCTCGGGAGCGGCCAGCCAGCCATAGCGCTCGATGAGCCCCGATACCTCGTGCAACGAATCCACCCGGCGCCGTTCGATGCGGGCACCGCGGCTGCGGAACGCCTCGAGGGCGCGCTCGAGGTTCGTTCGAACACTGGGCTCGACGCGGGCATCTTGCAGGATGACGTCGTCCACGACGAAGCGTTGCTGGCCCAGATCTGCAGCAGGAGGACGCCGGAGCGCTGCGTTTTCTCGGCCACGAAAAATGCCATCGAGGAGGATGGCATCCTCCACGTTATGGGTCAGAGGACCCAAGGAGTCGAGTGTACGCGAAAGTGGAAATACGCCTTCGCGTGAGTAGTGCTGGCTCGAAGATTTGAATCCAACGAGACCGTTGAACGCTGCCGGGACTCGAATGGATCCCGCCGTGTCGGTGCCCATCGCCAAGGGAACGGTGCCCGTCGCAACCGCCACCGCGGAGCCGGACGAGGATCCTCCCGGCACGCGCGCGGTGCGCGCATCGTACGGATTGCGCGGCGTGCCAAAGTGAGGATTGATGCCAATTCCCGAAAAGGCGAATTCCACCAAATTGGTCTTCCCGAGGCAGACCAAGCCCGCGCGGGAAGCCATTGCGACGAGCTTTGCATCGGCCTGCGCCGGGGGATGATTCGCAAATACGGCCGCCCCTGCGGTCGTCACGGTGTCCCGAATATCGAACAAATCTTTCCAAGCAATGGGCACTCCATCGAGCGGCCCCAGCGGCGTCCCGCGCCGCCAACGTTCGGCTGCCGCCTTGGCCTCGGAGCGCGCGCGATCCGGCGTGAGTGAGATGAACACGCCCTCCGCTTTGGCGGCCTTCGCAAGATAGAACTCGAGCGCGTCGACGGGCGAGATCTTGCCTGCCTCGAACGCGCGACCGAGCTCCGCTCCGCTCATCAGCGGGCTCTCCCTCGGTGTGACCGCGTTCGATTGGCCGGCCTGCGCACCGCGACCCGCCGCCGCCACACAAGAGAGGACTGTGCCAGACGACAGACCGATGCCCGCGAGGGCGAGACCGTGCTGAAGGAAACGCCGGCGTGTGCAGTCGTGTGGGCTCATAGGCTACTTTTCGCGGCGGGATCGCGGCGACAAGCATCGCATCACGCGCGAGACGCGTCGAGCACCACGTGCATGGCACCGCGGGACGTTCGCCGCGGTCGACCCGGGCGAACGTCCCACGGACTCATCGTATTCGAATCACAGAGCGCAGAGGTAGGAGACGAGATCTTCCTTCTCGGCCGTCGAGAGTCGGAGACCCAAGATGAGATTGAAGAACTCCACGGTATCCTCGAGGGTGAGAAGCCGCCCGTCGTGGAGATAGGGAGGCGTATCTTTGATTCCGCGCAGGCTGAATGTCTTGATCGGACCGTCGTCCTTCGTTTGCTGTCCGTTGACCATGCGATGGTTGAAGAATCGTTCAGCCTGGAGATCGTGCATGGAATTGTCGGTGAACCCGGCGCCATCGTGACAGGAAGCGCACTTGGCTTTGCCGAAGAACAAACTTTCGCCGCGCAATTCTGCATTGCTTGCATGATGGCGATCGAGTTTGCCGAAGACGTCAAGATTCGAAGGCGGAAAGTCGATGATGCGTATCATTTCCGCCATGGCATGAACCTGCGTCGCGCGATCGAGCGTGTTGACGCCTTTGCGGGTCGCCGCCTCGGGATCGCCGTCGAAGTAGGCCGCGCGTTGTTCGAACTCGGTGAAATCCTCCACGCTCTCGAGTCCTCGCTGCGAGCCGAAGATCTGCTGGATGTTGGTTCCGCGGAGCGCAGGAGTATCGATGCGGTTGCGCATGGCCTGGGGACGAATGTCCCCCACCAGGTGAAATGCGCCGTTGGTGGAGCCATTGATGTGGCAATCGAAGCAGGAAACACCCAGGCTGGGACGCTCCGAGCGTCGATCCGTGGTCAGATTGAATTGCGCCTGAGCAAAGGGTGTGAGCAAAAGGCGCATTCCGTCGAGCTGCTTCGGATTTAGAATATCCTTGAACAGGACGTAGAAATTCTCGGTGGTGATCAATTGTCCACGCGAGACGTCCCCGAGATCTTTTCGCGTACTCAGGAACATCGCCGCGGGAAACTCGGCCAGGAAATGCTCGGGAATGTCGAAATCCAAATCGAAGCGCTGGAGGTCGCGTCCGGTCTGCTGTTTGAGATCGGCGATGGTCGACGCCGGAAACACCATTCCCCCCTCTTGATGGTTCACGTGAGGCAAGGGGAAAAACCCCGCAGGGAACAGATCGGCTGACTTGATGGCCGCGGGCGTCATGGAGGCAAGCTGCTGCCATGTGACGCCGGGGGGAAGCTTGACGCGAATCCCCGCTTGTGCGGGCTTTCCGCGCGACATCTTGCACGAAGTGGAAGGACGATTCGACAAATCGTAACGCATCTCCAGCAGCGACAGCTGCCGTCGTTCGATTTCCGGCTTCAGAACCTTGGCATTCGCCATGAACTTGGCGAAATCTCCGTTGAAGTCATCGAGTGTCGGCTGCGGCATCGTGGGATTCGGAAACACACGATCGTATACGGAGTCCTGCGCGTTGGAACTCGTGACGGCACCGTCGCTGCATGCGGCAAGGACTGCGGCGAACAGCAGCGAAGAGCTAACACCGAGCAAACATTTCATGCTGCCTCCTGATGGTGAGGTCGGACGCTTCGGTTGCATCTTTCCAAAACAAAGCAAAGCCGTGTCGGGACGGAGGCTTTTCAATGTGATGGAAACGTTTTCTTTGCAACGCTTGCGGTCGGTCTATTTCATGGAATCACAGCGTTTTCGGAATTCCGTCCACAAGTTGTATACGCCACGACGCACGACTCGACGAAGCAGATTTTGTTTTTCTCGTTTTGCGCGATTGCATGCTCGGCGAATACAGCCGAGGCATTGGTTCGCTAAGATGTATTCGTGTATTCAGGTTTGGTGTAATTGATATTGATTACCAAATGCGAATGTGGCTCATCGGTGGTGGCGCCATTCGTCGTTGGTCATTGGAGGGCGGCGCTTTGTTGTTGTTGTAGCAACAATTGTTGCGCTTTCGGCGGAGATCCTGTGTTTGGGTCCCACCACCGAGGACACTTCGCTTCTTGGTAATCGAGAAGGCGTTCCCGCGCGTGTCTCGACGCGCGGGAACGGTGTCAGCGGCAACGTCGTTGCGGCTCGGCGCTCAGCGCGACGCGTTTTCGCGCAGCATCAGGTCTCCCTGATAGTGCAACGAATGCGTGAGCATCGACGATTCCGCCGAAAGCGCCGGCGCGGCGGGCAAGTTGATCACAGCCTTGATCTGATCGAACTGCGCTTGCGAAATGAGCCCGGCGTTGAACAGGCGCGACGCATCGTTGACGATGTTCGAGAGCAGCGGCTTGTTGTTGGCAACCGCTTGCACCTTGGCCAGCAGCGCGCTCCACGACGGGCCGCTGTAGTTCGTCACGTAATAATCCAGACCCGTCGGATTGGCGATCACCGCCGTGCAGCCCGGCAATTCGATCTGCTTGGCGTTGGCCGACAGCTCGATGGTCTTGCTCTCTTGCAGCGCATTGCCGTAAGCAAGCGTCAAAGGAATGTTCCACTTCGACGCCGGATACGCATTCTGATTGGGGAATGCCTCCTGCTTGACCGAGACATAGGTCTTGTTCCCCGCGCATTGGGCGTCGATGGTCACCAGCGGCATACCGGTCTGGCGGATGAAGCTGTCGCCGATGTCGGCCACCTTCTTGCCACTGCCCTGTTCGAGCGAACTCCATAGCCGCGCCGGCGTGGCGTTCCCGAAGCCGTAGTTCTTCAGGTAGATCTGGAGTCCCTTCTTCATTCCTTCGGCGCCGAGATAATTCTCGAGCATCTGCAGGATGTAATTGCCCTTGGTGTAGACGAAGATGCCGGGATTGATGAACCCGAAGGAGCCGGCATCGCTCAGGTTGCGTTGCACCGGCACCGCCGTGCTGCGAACGTCCGCGCTGAATACGCCGACCTTGTTGTTTGCATAATCGGTAAAGGTCATGTACTCGGGGTGGAACTCGATCACGGTGCGGAACCCGAGCCAGGTCGCGAACGATTCGTTGAGCCAGACATCGTCCCACCAGTCCGGCGTCACCAGATCGCCGAACCATTGATGCGCGATTTCATGGGTCACGACATAGACGGCATACGGGGAGGGCCGGTCGCCGGGCTTGGTCAACACCGCATTGGCAAACTCGAAGATGGCGCCCCAGTTCTCCATGCCGCCAAAGCCCGTGTTGGGCTTGTTGTTGTAGCTGTCGTTCGCCGTGATCGTGTCGAACTTGGTGAACGGCTGCGGAATGCCCGTGTATTTGTAATAGAAGTCCATCGACTCCTTGGTCCACTGCATCGCGAAGTTGGCCCAGGTGGAGTGGCCGGGCGGCGTGAACCAGCGCAGGTGCACTTGGCTCCCATCCAGCGGATTCGTGAAATTGTCCTCGAGGGTATCGAATTTGCCGCCGCCGAAGAAGAGCAGATAGGTCGGCATCGCCGGCGTCTTCTCGAACGACACCTGCTGGTAGCCGTCGGGCAAGGGGATGGGCGTGTTCGGTGCGCCGTTCGACACGGCTTTCCATGCTCCCGGCACCTCGGCGGTGACCTCGAAGGTCAAGCGGAACGCCGGCTCGTCCCAGCCGGGAAACCACTGGCGCGCATAGTTCGTTTCGCCCTGCGTGACGATTGCATCGCTCGTCACGCCGTCGGGCGAGGAGAGTCCAACTTTGAAGATACCCGTGGCCGCGGAGCAAAGCGGATTGCGTGCGACCTCGTCCGGCGGGCAGTATTCCGCATCGGAGAACTGGATTTTGCCATCCCACTCCATGTGCAACTGGTACTTGCCCGGGCCAATCTGCCCGTCGCTCAAGCGCAATTGGACGAAATCGCCCTGCGTCTGCGGGGTCGGGATCAACGAAATCACCTTCGACGCGTCGGGCAGTGCACGCAACGTGGTGCGACCTTTGGCAAAATTGAGGTTGCGCGCCGCGACCGTAATTGCGCTAACGGGTTCGAGTACGTCGATTTCGACGTCCGCCCTTCCGGTAAAGGTCTTGAGCGCCGCATCAGGGCGGAACCACAGTTTGTAATTCTTCGGCCAGATCGTGTCGGGCATTTCCATGGGCTTGGCCGACTTGTCGATCTTGGCGACGTTGTTATTTCCCGGGGTGTCCGGGAGATCGTGGCGCGGTGTGTCGCCTTTGTCGCTTTTGTTGCCTTGGTACCCAAGGCCGGAAGCGTCATCCCCAGTGCTGCACGCGGCCATCGGGGCCAGCGCAATCGTGCCAATCGCGATTTTCGTGATGACGGGTTTGAAGACCGATTTCATGGCTTCCCTTCCTTGTACGTATGATCGCGTTCACGCGGCGCGCCGCATGAATCGCAAATAAGACCCCGGCCGACGGTAGGGGCCACATGGGGATGATTTCCAGATCGACGCGCAGAAAAAAGGCCGTGCGCGATAGGTCAATTCGCTCTTGTCGTATTTATGATGACCGCGAACCGTTAGTCATGGATACACCGCGCGTTGCGAATTTGACGCTCGCGACGAGCGAAAAAGCTCCCTCCGGAACGTCAGTTCGTACGAGGGGCCGACTTAATTGCAACCTATTTTCGGACCGCGCTCTTTCCGAGGGCATCACCCAATTGCCGAAGCATCACGCTGAAGTAGCGGCGTGGTGTGCGTGTAACATCGCTGGTTGTCGTGAACTTCAATGGATCGCTCATGAACGTACGCGCGAGGAAGTGCAATTAGGTCATCGAGTCGGGTTGCTGCGCCACGATTTTGCAGTGCTGCAATCCTAAAATGGACTTTGAATTGGCGCGGACGACAAATGGCCTCCGCGATGCTTGACGGTAGCGCGTGCCATGGTAGCGCCCTTCGCGTCATGAATAAGTTTTTGCCCTTCGCGGTCTTCGTCTGTGCCGTTGCGTGTGGCGCGAGCGCGCCGGACTCGCCGCAGGTCGTTGGCGACGCATCCACCGATGCCGGTGCGACGGGCGTCAATGACGCGTTCGCGGAGGCCTCCACGCAAGCCGCAGACATTCCCGTTCACGTACGGACGGACCTCGCGTATTGGTCGACCATATCGGCATCGCGTGCGGGCGATGGACTCGTTCACCTCGTCGTCGCGCAGTCTTCCGTTGCGGATTATCGATTACCGCCATCCTATTCGTGGGTCGATGCCGAATCCGATGGGCGCATCGCCAGGGACGGCGCATTCAACGCTGCCGCGGGCGCAAGCTTGTCGCCCATCGTCACCTTCGGCGATGACCATGACTGGTTCATGGATGCTCCGTCGCCGCGGGCGCGCCCGACGGGGGAGGGCACGCGCCCGCAGCTGCTCAATCTGTCGCCCGCACGGCCTTCGGACGCAGGAGCCATGCGCCCGCTGCCGTTTCTCTTGGCCGACGGGCTCGCAGGCGAGATGGACATGAATGTGTATCGTGCTCGCTGCGCGTCGAAGGACCCCGTCTTCGTCTACGACAAGCTCGGAGCGACCGCGTACGTGCGTGTCTGGCACCTCGCCAATGGAGAGGACGTGGTCATCGCGACGAACTGCGGGTTCACACGATGGCTCAAGCTCGCAGCGGACGGTACTCGGCTCGCCGACGCCACCCTTGCCGACTTCTCTGGTGTCGAGTTTACGCCACCTTCTGTGGCATTCGTCCCATTCGAGCCGATGGCGACTGCGTTGGATGTCGAGGCCGATGGTGCAACCACCGTCGTTCTCGATATCCAGGATGGTTGGAACTGGAGCGCGGTTCTGGCCGCAATGGGGCTGCCTTACCAAGAGCCACGAACGAGTCGAAAGGTGGTCATTCACCTCGATGCCCAGGGAACCCCGGAATGGCGGGCGGTTCTGACCTCGGACGCATCGCGTCGTTGCTCGCTGGTGGTAAGGTCGCCCACCGCGGTTCATGTCATGGGGCGGAGCCACCGCGAGACCGAGCGCCCTGGCGACACCCTTGAATCGGACGTTTGGATCGCATCGCTCGATCCGACCACGGGGGCGCTCTCGCGGGAGCGTGTGGTCGATATCGACAAAGAGGACTGGCCCGATTCCGCCATCGCGGATCCGCGCGGCGGTCTTATTCTCGCACTGAGGACCGGCGCCGTTCAGGTCGATAGTGGTAGTATCGTGACGTACCCGGACGTGGTCTTGATGGCGTTCGACGACCAGCTTGCCGAACGAGACCGCTTCCGATTTGGAAGCCCGCGCGCCGACGAGGTGAGCACATTGTCGTGGCTCGATGATGGGCGGCTCCTGGTTGCCGGGAGTTGGGACGGCCCCATTACGCATACGCCCGACGCCGAACGTCACGCTTCGGGATTCTGGGCCGCCCTTCCGCTCGACAACTGGGGAACGCGAACCGTCGTCCCGCGATCTTGGTAATCCTGAATACCGGATTGTTACGGATTCGTGGAGCCATACCAATCGGATGGGAAAGCGAGCAGGGCCAAGCGCGGAACGCGGCGGGATGGCGTGATAGGCGGGGGCTATCAAGCTCATTGGAACGATGACTTGGCAAAGCCACGGCGTGACGTGCATCCTGAGCTTCTCGAAAGCGACGCACCCACGCGTCCGAAAGGCGAAAAGATCCATGGCAACCGAGACCAAGTGCCCTTTCCATCACGCGCTCGGCGGCGGCACTTCGAACCGCGATTGGTGGCCGACGCAGCTCCGGCTCGATCTCCTGCATCAGCATTCTGCCAAGTCCAATCCCATGGGGGAGGACTTCGACTACGCCAAAGAGTTCGCTAGCCTCGATTTCGCCGCGCTGAAGGCGGATCTCGCGGCGCTGATGACGGACTCGCAGTCGTGGTGGCCGGCGGACTTCGGTCACTACGGACCGCTGTTCATTCGCATGGCGTGGCATAGTGCCGGCACCTACCGCACCGGCGATGGCCGTGGCGGTGGCGGGCGCGGTCAACAGCGCTTTGCGCCGCTCAATAGCTGGCCGGACAATGCAAGCCTCGACAAAGCACGCCGGTTGCTCTGGCCGATCAAGCAGAAATACGGCCGCAAAATCTCGTGGGCCGACCTGATGATCCTCACGGGCAACGTCGCGCTCGAGACGATGGGGTTCAAGACCTTTGGATTCGGCGCGGGCCGTGAAGACGTCTGGGAACCGGATCAGGACGTGTACTGGGGCAAGGAGACGAAGTGGCTCGGTGGCGATGCGCGCTACTCGGGCGAGCGTGACCTCGAGAACCCGCTCGGGGCCGTCCAGATGGGACTCATTTACGTCAACCCGGAGGGACCGAATGGGAACCCGGATCCCATTGCGGCCGCGAAGGACATCCGCGAAACGTTCGCGCGCATGGCGATGGATGACGAGGAAACCGTCGCGCTCATCGCCGGCGGCCACACCTTCGGCAAGACGCACGGCGCCGGTGCAGCGTCGCACGTGGGGGTCGATCCGGAAGCGGGGGACCTCGAAGCACAGGGCCTGGGCTGGAAGAGCGGATTCAATACCGGCATCGGCGTCGACGCGATCACCAGCGGTCTCGAAGTGACCTGGACCACCACGCCGACGAAGTGGAACAACGACTTTTTCAAGCACCTGTTCGGCTACGAGTGGGAGCTCACCAAGAGCCCCGCGGGTGCGCACCAATGGAAGCCGAAAGGCGATGCCGGCGCAGGCACCGTCCCCTCGGCGCACGACACGTCCAAGCGCATCGCGCCCGCGATGCTGACGACGGACCTGTCGCTTCGCTTCGATCCTGCGTACGAGAAGATCTCGCGTCGCTTCCTGGAGCACCCCGATCAATTCGCCGATGCATTCGCGCGTGCCTGGTTCAAGCTCACCCACCGCGACATGGGACCGCGCGCACGCTACCTCGGGCCCGAGATCCCGGCCGAGGTGCTTCTTTGGCAGGACCCGCTCCCCGCCGTGGATCATCCGCTCATCGACGATGCGGACGTCGCTTCGCTCAAGGGCAAGATCCTCGCATCGGGCCTTTCCGTCTCGGATCTCGTGTCGACGGCATGGGCGTCGGCGTCATCCTTCCGCGGCTCGGACAAGCGCGGTGGTGCGAACGGCGCGCGCGTTCGGCTCGCGCCTCAGAAAGACTGGGCGATCAATCGGCCCGCTCGGCTGGCGACCGTGCTGGAGACGCTCGGGGCCATTCAGGTCGAATTCAATGCAGCGGCTGCCGGTGGCAAAAAGGTGTCGCTCGCGGATCTGATTGTGCTCGGCGGCGCTGCCGGCATCGAACAGGCGGCGAAGAATGCCGGCCATACGGTGATCGTTCCCTTCACACCGGGGCGGACTGACGCCTCGCAGGAACAGACCGATGCCGCGTCGTTCTCCGTCCTGGAGCCGGTCGCGGACGGGTTCCGCAATTACCAGAAGACGCGATACGTCGTGCCCGCCGAGGCCCTTCTCATCGACAAATCGCAGCTCCTCACGCTGACGGCACCCGAAATGACCGTGCTCGTGGGCGGGCTTCGCGTGCTCGGCGCCAATTACGACGATTCGAAGCACGGTGTCTTTACGAAGACGCCGGGGGCGCTGACCAATGACTTCTTCGTGAACCTTCTCGACATGGGCATCGAATGGAAGGCCGTGTCGGACGAGAAGGAGGTGTTCGAAGGCCGCGATCGCAAGTCCGGCGAGCTGCGGTGGACCGCCACGCGCGTCGATCTGGTCTTCGGTTCCAACGCCCAGCTCCGAGCCCTCGCCGAGGTTTATGGCAGCTCGGACGGGCAGCCGTCGTTCCTCCACGATTTCGTGGCGGCGTGGACGAAGGTGATGAACCTGGATCGGTTCGACATTCGCTGATCGTCGACGTTGGGCAGCGAGGTTGTCATCGGTAGCGTGACAGCCTCGCGCCGCAGCTCGAGTCGGAGTAAAAAGCTACTTGATGCTGCGGCTGGACAGAGGACTCCTTTTCATTCCGATTCTTTGCTCCTGCATGGCGTGCAAGTCGCGGCAGAACGTCGACACGATTGCGGACCGCGAGGCTCCGGTCGTCGAGCGTCATCCTATTGTCGAGCCGGACGCAGCCCCCCGCAAACTCGACGACGAGGAAGCCCAGAGGAAAGCCCGCTACCTCGCGCTCCCGCCCACGGCATCGCCCACTGGTTCCAGTGCGGTCTTCAAATCGTGTCCCGACGGATACGGCTTCGTACCGGACGATGCCGGAGCTTACTGTGGAAAGGTTTGCGGTGTGTACGCAAAGGGGCTGTGTGACGACGAGGATGCGGGCGTTGCCTCTTCCTGCTGCGGGCGACATCACTGCGATCGCAAAATGGTCAACCAAGTACCGTGGGGGCGGCCGGATGGCCCAATGCCGACGGTATGCTCACGCGACGAAAAGTGAAGTAGGGCGCAGCCCTATTCCTGCCGTGGGGCGAGTCGTCACGGTTCCACGCTCTCTTGGATCATCATCCGGTGGTCCTCGTGCTCGAGCCGGTGGCAGTGGAGCACGTAGGTCCCGGAGAACTGCTCATTCTTGAAGATGATGCGCATCGAGCCATTGCCGGGCACTCCGACCGTGTCCTTCCATCCGGCCAACTCGGGGGGAGGCGGCTGGCCGTTGATGTCGAGGACGGTGAACTGCACGAGGTGCTTGTGGAAGGGGTGCGTGAATTCCGTAGCGTTTTTCAAGGTCCAGATGGTGACCTTGTCGCGCTTGGACCGGATGTCGATGCGGGCAGGATCGTAGGTGGTGCCGTTGAGGGTCCAGGTTTCACCGTCGGCGCTCACCCCGAGTTCGACGGTACCAAAGACCACGGCATCTTTCTCGTGCAGCCGATCGATCGTGGAGAGCCTGGGCGGAACGGTGGCGCGATCGACCTCGGTGTGGGTGACCTTGAACTGCATCAGCGCCGGTAAGAGCGGTTCGATGCCGGGATCGTCATCGTTCAGGAGATCCATCACCGTATTCACGGGGAAGTTCGCGAAGTCCATGACGACGTCGTAACGCTCCCCAGGGGTGATGGTGATGGCCTTCATGGGGACGGGGGCCTCGAGCAAGCCGCCGTCGGAGGCGATCAGTTGGAAGGGAACCGGCTTTCCCTGGACACTGAAATGCAAGTTGAGCGTACGCGCATTGCATCCATTGAGGAGCCGGAGCCGGTATTTGCGGGCGGCGACATTCAATACAGGGTTGACGGTGCCGTTGATGACGGGCGTGGGACCTCCCCAGCCATGCGGGTTGCCAAAGTAATCGAGTTCGTTGTTCGCCTTGAAGGTCCTGTCCTGAAGGAGCAAGGGGACGTCGTAGGAGCCGGAGGGCAGGTTTAGGACATCTTCAGCCCTGTCGTGGATGATGTAGAAGCCCGCGAGGCCGGCGTAGACGTGGGCGCCCGTCAAGTCCATCGTATGATCGTGGTACCAATAGGTGCCGGCGCGCTGATCGTTGGGATAGTAATAGTTTTTGTGCTTCCCGGGCAGGATGTAGTCGACGGGGTGCCCGTCGCTCTCGGCAGAGACTTTGTGTCCATGATTGTGAATGGTCACGTTTTCGATCCAGTCATTGGCCTGCGTGACGACCGTCGGGATCCCGCGCTCCGCCTTGAGGGTCGGCCCGGGGAACCGCCCCGCGAAGCCCACCATGGGGGTGGGAGGGCCAGGCAGCAATTGCACGTTCGTGGCTCGTATCGATAGCCTGTAGTACGTGGCCGACCCTGATGTCGCATCCCCTGTGGTCCCAGGCGCCTGCGCGGAAGCCGTCTCCTCGGGCGTCGCCTCCTCGGGGATACGCAGGGGGTTGGTGAACACACGATTTGGATCGTAGGACGTGTGCTTGGGAGCATTGGGGACGACTTTCTTGTCGAAGTTCATCTTGGTGCGGGCGACCGGACCCTCGCGAAGCTGGGGCGCGTCGGAACACCCCGAGAGAAAGCTCGCTCCCACGAGCCCCGCCAGCGTCAACACTCGTGTCATCGTCACGATGTTCATCGAAAAGACCCTTTCTCCGAGGTTATCGAATTCGCGAAGCGAAAGCCGTCGCCGGTCTACGAAGGTGAAGGCTTGGAGGCTGCCGGAATAGGCTCTAAGGGGCGAGGCGATACGCCGCCTGCAGGATGCTCTCGTAAGGTGGTGGTCTGCGCCAGCTGTCGTTGAGGCCTCCCCAGCGCAATGTCCCGTCTCCGTCGAAGAGTAAGAGGCAGTGCATCGAAAAATCGCATATGTGCGTGAGTTTGCGTTCAGGGTCGGAGAGCAACGGGAAGGGCAATCGTTGCCGCTCTTTGTTCCGCAAGAGCGCCTCCGGAGGATCTCCGCTGATGCCATAGACGTGCACGTTGCTCTGCGCGAAGCGGGGGACCTCGCGGGCGAGGCGCGCGAGCTCCGAGCGGCAGTAGGCGCACCAGACGCCGCGAAAGACCACGAACAACACGGGTTCGCCCGGTACGCTTACGTTCACGGCCTTGCCATCTTGGTCCAAAAGCGAGATCCGCGGCGCCTGTGCCCCGATCGGCAACACCGAGGGGCTGGTAGGGAGCTTGTCAAATTGGATGCACACAATCAAAAGGACGATGCTTGCCGCATTTGCAATCGCGCAAGCCTTCTCGAGAAGGTGCATGGTCATTTTACCACGCCGCACAGCGAAGAAGATGTACGCTAGGTGAAGGAGCGCCATGAGTGCAAACGGCCAGGGGCGGTCCCTCAACGCAGGCGGTAACACCCTGAGATGCTCGAGAGCGAGGAACAATGGGGCGCCCGTGAACACGGACACGCTCGTTGTCCATAGGAGCCAGTCGAATCGAATGAATTTTAGGAGCCGTCGAGGAAGAGCGGTGCTAGTCATTTGATTGGAATCCGGCGAATTGAAGTCAGCTATTGGAGTTCGGCCATTTAAAAGCAGGGCCAAAACAAAAACCGATACTTACGACCAGGCGGGTGAACAACGTGAAGCTATCTACCTGGATAGGCCTCGGCGGATCGGCGACCGCCTTATCTTGTATAGTCGTAATTGCGTTTAAAGGCAAGGTCTCGCCAAGCTATTCCTATATTCAGGATATCGCGCCGATCGTCGAGCAACGATGCGCCCAGTGCCACTCCGGCAGTGGACTCGCCGCGCGCCCCCTCCTCGATTCGTATGCGAGCGTATCCAAATACGCGGACACGATACGATACATGACGCGAGCAAGGATGATGCCGCCATGGGTCGCGGACAATCGCGGCACCTGCCGCACGTGGCGTGACGCCTTGTGGCTGAGTGATGCGGAGTTGGGAAAACTCGTGGGTTGGGCGGAGCAAGGGGCGCCCGAAGGCGATCCCTCTCGTCGCGCCGATAGCCGCGTTCCAAACCACGCGCCCGCGGAGAAGCCCCGGGACTTGGAGCGGGTGGACGCGGTCCTCGATACGGGAGCGGACTACACGCCGGGCCTCGGAGCGAGCGCATATCGCTGTTTCGTCGCGGACCCTGGTCTCACGCATGAGCGTATGCTTACCGGTATTCGCGTCGTATCGACCGATCCTCGGGCCGTTGCGCATATCGCAATTTATGGACTCGACTCGGATGCCGCAGAACGCCAGGCGGTCGGTCGGGATACCGAGGAAGCAGGTCCCGGGTATACGTGTTATGGCTCTCCGCGGGTCGAGCCCGCACGCTTGCTCGCGAGTTGGACATGGGACAACCCCACATTGCATTTTCCCGAAGGTACGGGGTTGCGGGTATCCTCCAATCGCAAGTGGGTCGTGCAAATCCTCTACAATGTCATTACGACAGGATTGAGCACGCAGACCCGTACGCACATCGATTTGAAGTTCGATGACGGGGTGCGAGCCGCTTCGTTCATCGCACTCCGCGCATCCGATATGGCATTGCCGCCGGGTAAGAACTACGCCGAAGCGTCGGCTCATTTCCGTGCAGATGCCCCCATGACGGTGCTCGGCATCGCCCCGCGCATGCATGGACTCGGTAAAACGATGCAGATTGACCGCACGCGGAAAGACGGTGACGAGTGCGCGGCGAGCTTCGATCATTGGAACGTTTACGGACAGCGCCTTTTCATCTACCAAGAGCCCCTCCGCCTCTCCACCGGGGACGAGCTTCGCGCGACGTGCGTTTACAACACCAAAACGGCCAGTGAGACGGTCCACGGCGGGGACGACATCACCGACGAGGCATGCGAAGCGAACCTCTATGTGGTCTCACCGTAGCCGCGTACGAGTGCGCTAAATAGGGCGCGCACAATTCTCGGATATGAAGAAGGAAACCGCCAAGAACGCCAAAGGCCGCCAGGATCGCCAGCGGAAACGGAAATACAACAACGAGAAGGGTTTATTGATGGTTCCTCTGGCGATCCTGGCGACTCTCTTTTGGCGTCCTGGCGGTTACGCCGACGAGCGCAACATGGGGCGGGTCCAACGCTTTTGTTCGCGCTCGTAGGTGGCTCGCACCGCCGTGGAGATCCCGGACATGCGCAGGAGCACGGTGCCATTCGGCGCTATCGCTGCGCATTGGCCGCCCGCGGAGCCAGACCAGTGACGAAGGGTGACGCCGTCGCCCCAATGCTCCCTCCAGGCCTTGTCACTCCCGAGCTCCAAGAGCTCGACCAACGCGATTGCCGTCGGTACGACCAGGGCCAGCGACGCGGGACGACGGCCGTCGAGGATCACGGTGCGGAGCAGCGCATCGAGCGCGATGCTCGGAATGGGGAGCCCGTCCAAAGGGGCATCGATGGGCGGGAGCGCCAGGGACGCGGAGCCCCCATCCTCGTGGAGCGAGACCCGTCCCATGTTGGCGAAGACGCCCGACAGGCTCACGGGCCCATTCAGCCTGTACACGTCCGGAACCTCGATGGTTTGCGTCGGTTGCGGCGCCGACGGGAGCCGCTCCCTCGGGGCGCGTGCCTCGGCGAACCACACCTTCATGCGCGTGTACTCCTGGGAGGGCACGGCCCCTTGCGGCGGGCTCGCGATTGTCACGTGCACGCATCCGGCCTCCTGGGCCTCCTGGCTCGCCGTGATGACGATGGGGCGCGGCCAATGGCTGAGCGGGGCACGAAGAAAGCGTGACAGCACCAAGTCCGTGATTCGAACGGGGATTTGCCTCGGGGCGAGCCGGTTGGCGGCTTCCACCGCCATGGCCATGAGGAAGGTGCCCGGCACCGTCGGCCGCTCGTCCACGAGGTGGTGGAGCAACCACGGGTGCCGATCGAGGCCCAGCTGGAACCGCCACGTGGCCTTGCGCCCATCGCCTTCGCGCGACTCGGGCTGCTCGGGCAGAAACACGCTGGGAGGCGCGACGTGCCGCGCGCTCGCCGCATTTTGCATCGCGGAGGACGCGATCGAGGCTTCACGCAACCCCGGCGCCTTGACGTGCAGCGCGGTCCATTCGCGCTCCCCGAGCCACGTGGTACCGAGCCCCGAAGGCCGGCGCCCCGCGAGCTCCGTTCGGAAGAACTCCGTGCCCTGCGCGTCCGTGAGCTGCGTATAGTCGGCGAGCCCGCTCTTGAGCGGATCGCCCGTCACATACTTCGCGGCCAGCCCGGACTCCACCCATAGCCCCGACATCAGGGCGACCTCGTCACGCCCTTCGGCGCGGGCGTTCGCGGCGGCGAGCTGGATGTACTCGTTGCCTGCGTCGTAGTCGGCCTCCCCACGCATCCCGAGGATCGCTCCAACGGAGCTCAATGAGCACCACAGCGAGGGCATCGGGTTGGACGGCTGCGAGTGCTTCGCCAGCGCGCTCCGCAGATAGCGATCGCCGAGCACCTTCACGTCCCGTACGAAACGATAGTCGGCGAGCGATTTGCGCGCGAGTGCCGCGCTCCGCACCAAGCCGGCGCCATGGACCACCACGTCCACCCGGCCGTGCGTCGCCACAATCTCATCGATGACCCGATGGACGGCCTCCGCGTCCTGCACGTCGCAGGTTCGGTAATGAACACGGTCGGGCCCCCAGCGTCGCTGCATCTCCTGGATGGTGCGGGCGCGCTCGGCGTCACGCACCGCGGTCTCGTAGCGGCGATTGAGCGCGGCGGGCTTCTCGTTCGGTGACTGCTGCATCCACTCGCGGATCGCCTGCGCCTTCGTCGGCACACTCGTGGGCGCGTCGGAGGCGAGAGCGGGCCCCGTGCCGAGCAACCAGACGGCCCGGGGGCGGGAGCCCGAGAGCAGCTCTCGCACGAGCGTGGCCGTCAATCCGCGCGCGCCCCCCGAGGCCACCACGACGGGCTCGTCGATCCCGAGCCCACGCGCCTCGTCGGCCGCAGGCGCCGTGGGCTCGAGCCGGAGCTCCAAGCGGCGACCCCCCTGGCGGTAGGCGATGGGGAGATAGCGGTGAAGCGCGCTCTCCTCCGTGAGCTCCGAGAGTCCCTGGGACATGTCGCGCGTGTCCGTCGCCAGGACGAAGATATGCGCCCCCAGCAGCTCCCGCTCCAAGCTGCGCGCCATCCCTCCAAACAAGCCCACCGCCGGACGGGGCACGTCCCCGGCGAAGGCGTCGAGCAAGAGCATGCCCATGCTACCGCCCTCCTGCAGCGCCGCCGCGCAAGCTTGGGCAGCACCGAAGGCGGCATCGTTGACGGCGAGCACCCGTTGAAAGCCGACCTCGTCGCTCGCCGCCGTGCCAGAAAGGACGATGCGTACGTGACGAAAGGTCTGCCCCGACGCTGCGACTTGCTCCGCGACCGAGCCCGTGCCAAGGCGCACGCAGAGGCACGACTCCGGCATGGCCCCCCGTGGAAGCACTGCGAAATCATCGCAGATCACGACGCTGTTCGGAGGGATCGCCGCCGACGCCCCGCGCACGGTTCGGGCCGGAGCGGGACGCAAGGCCAATTGGTAGCGCTGCATCACCTGCGCGAGCGACGGCCCATTCAGCTTGATGACGCTCGCCGCGGGCGTGATGACGATGGCGGGCGTGTGCGCGTCCTCCCAGGGCAAGAGCGTCGAAGCTCGGTGGGGATCGTGCATCGCGCGCAAGAACGCGACGGCACCTTCGGCGCCGTGGTAGACGCGCGGATCCGAGACACTGGCCCGCCTGGTGCTCTTGCCCTGCGCGGCGCGATCCAGATCCACCCGGGCCAGGATCGGCAACGCATGCTCCCGCGCGAACGACTCCCGGGTGAGCATCACGCCGACGGCCGCTTCGGCCGACTCGCGGCCTTCGTGGACCTTGGCATGCTCCGCGGCCGCGCTCACGCCGAGGGCCAACGCGACATCGATCTCTCGGTCGCGCAAGCTACGCGCAGACGTGAGCAACGCCGACGCGAAGGAGTCGAGCCCCGCATCCAAGGTCATGTTCGGGCCATGCAGATCCAAGCGCTGAGCGATTCGAGCCGCGATGATGTTCGGCATGATGCCTGGATACGAGTCCTCCTTCGCTGCAGGGATGGCCTGTTGGATCGGCGCCGTGAGCCGCTGCTCGAACTCCGGAATCGCCGCCCCGAGGTGCGTCGCCAGTCCGGCGAGGTAGCAGCGCATATCGTGGCGCACCGCGGCCCGGGTCGCGCCCGAGTGCCCCACGAATACGCCGCAGCGATCGGTCCACTCGGGCGCGAGCGGGCGCTTTTCGGTCAGCATGTCCGCGCACCGCACGGCCATCAATTGGCTTCGATCCATGGCTTCGATGGCGGTCGGCGCGAGCCGCAGGTGCACGGCGGAAGGCATGGGATAGTGCTCTCCGAATGCCGCGGGCCACGCGGGCTTCGCCCCCGAGAGCCACTGCTCGACGGCGTCGTTCCCCGGCTCTCCAGGCAAATGGGCGGACCAGGCGACGCAGACGATCGGATCGTTGGGCAGCGCGCGTGGAGACGACGCACGGCGCGGTGGCGCGTCGGAGATCACCAAGTGTGCATTGGTGCCGCCGAAGCCCATGGCCGACACGCCCACGGTGCGCGACTTCTGCTCCTGCGCCGGCCAAGGGATGTCCGTGCGGGGCACCGTGAAGCCCGTCGCGTCGAGCCCCTTGGGGAGCTCCTCGAAGCCCGCCTGCGCGGGGATGATCCCGTGCTGCAGCGCCATGAGCGCGTGCACCGCGGAGACGGCGCCCGCAGCCCACCCCGTGTGGCCGAAAATCCCCTTGTTCGAGCTGACGGTCCACACCTTACCTTGGCTCTCCTCACGCTCGCCACGGAAGGCGGCGAGCACGGACAGCTCCGTGCGATCGCCCGTGGGCGTTCCCGTAGCGTGCGCGATGACCCAATCGACGTCGTCGGGTGTCACGTGGGCCGCCGACCATGCCCGGCGCAGCGCGATGCGCTGACCGGCGGGGTTCGGGGCGTAGATGGCCTTTCCTCGACCATCCGACGAGCCGCCGAACCCGGTGATGAAGCCGAGGATCCGATCGCCGTCCGCCGACGCCCGCGCGTAAGTTTTCAACGCGAGGAGGGCAGCGCCGTCGCTGAAGAGCACCCCGTCGGCGGCGCCATCGAGCGGTCGCACCGCCCCCGAGCGCGACAACCCTCGCAATTTGGAGAAGAGCACGAGGTTGTTGATGCTGAGCGCAAAGGCACCGCCGCAGAGCGCCACGTCGGCCTCGCCCGCGCGCAATGCTCTTACGCCGACGTCGATGCCGTAGAGGGCCGACGAGCACGCGGTGTCGAGCACCACGATTTCGGTGTCCGAGGGGAGATCGACGGCGGCTTGGCGCGCGATGCTGTAGGGCAGGACCTGCGCCGGCTCGTCCACGGCCAAGGGATAGAGCTCGCGTAGTCGCGCATCCAATGCCTCGTCGCGGTGGGGCAGGTGCCGGCGCACCTCACGGAGCACGAGGCTCTGTTCGAGGTGATGACTCCCGTCCACCGTCAGCCCCACGGCCAGCACGTGCCGATCGTGGGGGCGGATCGATACGGACTCCGACGCTTGCGCGATGCAATGACGCAGCCAGAATGCCGTGAGCTCGTGGGGCTCTTTCTCTTTTCCATGGAGCGACGGGTGGGGTTGAAATGCCTTCATGAACCCCGATACCCGCGAATAGGTGCGATCGGGCGTCTGCGGATCGGGGGACCAGACGTCTTGGATGTCCCATCTCGCCCCGGGCTCGCCAAACACGGGCATCCCTTGCCGCAGCAGTTCCCAAAAAGCTTGGGGCGAGCTCGCGCCAGGCACCGCGAGCCCCATGCCGACGACGACCACGTCGTCGGCCTGCGCTGTGGGGAACGAGACGGGCGCCTTCGAGGCCCGAGCCAAAGCGCCATCCACGACCAAGCATTGCCCCGTCGTCCATGGTGCCGCGTGCCCTGCGAGGTACCGCAACGCCTCCAACCAAGCGTCCTTGACCTCGTCGATCCCCACGATCGCCAAGGCGTTGACGCATACGCGGCTCCGCGCTCGCGCGACGGCCTCGCGCAACGCCGCCAAGGCGCCGTCTCGCTCATCGCTCGCCACGGATCGCACGAGCACGACGCTCCGCGGCGCCGGATGCACACGGCTCCAAGCCGCCTGAACATCCTCGGGTACGAACGGCATCGCCTTCCCCAAGGCCACCACCACGACCTCCGCCTGCGGCGATGGTCCACGCACCACACGATCCGCAGGGAAGGCAGCGGCCATGCGTTCGGCGAGCGTCGCTTCGCCAAAGATGGAAACGATACGGTTCATGACCGACCTCCTGCGAACGAAGCGGTCGAAGCCAAGGATTCCGAGATCATCCCGGCGAGCTCACGGAGCGTGTTATGAGCAAAAAAGCGGCCCTGGTTCGTGGCGTCCTGCAGCTCGAAGATCGAGCCGACTTTGCCGATCATCTCGGTGCGCTTGAGGGAGTCGATGCCCAGATCCGCCTCGAGATCCGTATCCGCGAGGACCGCCTCCACGGGAAACCCGAGGTGCGACGCGTAGAGCTCCCGAAGCTGCGAGAGCACGGCCCCCGTGTCCGAACGATGCGTTGGGGCGACGACCCGAACCTCGCTCGAGATAGGCTTGGGAGCGTCCGTGACGCCTCCCATGGCCTCCACGACCAGCGCCCCGAGCTGGGAGAGCGTCGTGTGCGCATGCAGCTGTCCATCGTTCACATTCTCGGGCAACGCGAAGTGCGCGCGCACCTTGGCCAGCATCTCCGTGCGCTTGAGCGAATCGATCCCCAGATCCGCCTCGAGATCGGCGTCGACGGAGATCGCCTCTTCGGGGAAACCCAAGGAGGCCGCGTACAGTTGCCGCAGCTTCAAAGCAACGGACTGCACCGTTGGAGGCGCCGTGGGCGTGGGGACGACCATGAGCGGTGCCACCTCCGCCACCTCCGCCACTTCCGTCACATCGGGCACACTCGCCCGCACGAGCGAAGCGAGGCCGCTGCGCCCACATTCGACGAAAGCCCCCATCCCTTCGGTATGGAGCGACCGTACGGCGCCAAGGAAGTCCACCTTGGTCGTGAGGTGCTTCACCAGAAGGTCGACGCAGTCCGTCGTGTCGGTGACGTAGTCCCCGAGCAATGGAGAGTACACGACGTGGCGCAAAGGTCGCTGACGGATGCGAGACGCAGACGAGGCAAACGCCTCCGCGGCCACGGCGAGCGCAGGGCTGTGGAATGCATAAGGAGACGGCAACGTGCGCGTGCGAATGGACATCGCCTCACAAAGCCGTTGCGCCTCGTTCAACGCCTCGAGAGGCCCCGAGAGAACCGACCATCGGGGGGCGTTGACGACGGCAACACCCAGGTGACGATTGCCGATCGTCCCCACGAGGTGCGCAGCCCGCCGCTCGGAAAGCTCCACGGCGAGCATGCCGCCGGGTGGGAGCTCGGCATTTTGCAGGGCCTCCGATCGCAGGCACACGAGCCGCGCCCCGTCGGCGAGGCCAAAGCCCCCCGCCACGGTCAACGCAGCCAACTCCCCCAAGCTATGCCCAGCGAGCACGGCGTCTCGCTCCGCGTCGTGGAGGCGACAAAAGCTCCCCACGGCGGCGGCAAACACCGTCAATTGCAGCGCAAAAGGATCGGTACGCGCCAGCTCGGCGGCCTTGGGAGCCTCTGGATCGAACAGGGCTTGCCTGACACCCGGGTGGCCAAACTCGGTAGCGACGGAGTCGATTGTTGCCAGGGCGTCCTCGAGCCGCGATGAACGCGCGAAGCGTTTGAACATTCCAGGTTGGTATGCCCCTTGTCCACCAAAGAAAAAAACGGTCGATGCCATATCAAGTCCTCGCTGGTGATGAGAAGAGCCAGGGAAAAAAGCCGTCCACGCACGTGCCGATTCGATTCGGCGCTTCGTGTGCTTCCTCAAAAGGTGGTGTAGGCCGTGTGTCGGGGGAGGCGATACAACTCGCGTCCTGCGACGGTGTTCAGAATGATGGCGTTGCGATAAGCGCCTATCCCCAAATCGGGTGCGGCGGCGCCGTGGCTATGCAAATCGGCGTTGGAGACGAAGACGCGCCCGGAGACCGATTCGTCGAGCTCCACCGAGTGATCGCGGCGCACGATGTAGCGCTTCTTCTCGTCGCGCCGTACGAGGTGCTCCATGGGCTCGAGGAACGCGGGCCTCCTCGGGACGTAGCCGGTGGCGGCGACGACGAGATCCGTCTCGTGCTCGAAGACGCGGTCCGAGTCCCGATCGCGGCATGACAACGCGACACGGCCGTTGCTCGCGAGCGCCGCCCCCTCGACGGTGACGCTGCATCGGAGCTCGACGGGCGCGAGCCCTTCTTCGAGGTCGCGCCGGTAGAGCGCGTCGTGAATGAGCTCCAAGGTCGCAGTGGAGATGCCTTTATAATGACGCCATTGCTCGGCGAGCAGACGATCCCGCTTCTCTTGGGGGAGCCCGTGGAAGTGGTCGATGTACGCAGGCGTCGTCATCTCGAGCACGAGCTTCGTGTAGTCGAGCGGCGCGAACGATACGGTGCGCGTGAGCCAGCTCATGGCGGGGCCGCCCGTGAGGTTCCGGCGGAGTAGATCGAGTGCCGCCTCCGCGCCCGACTGCCCGGAGCCCACGACGGTCACGTGCTTCGCGCCGTCGATGCGCTCTCCGCTCCGAAGGTAATCGGCCGTGTGCAGGACCTTGTCCGGAGGGAGGCCCTCGAGGGACGGGGGCATCGAGGGCTCGGTGCCCACGCCGAGCACCACGTCGCGCGCACGAAACAGCCGGAGCTCGCCGCCGTGGAGGGCGTGCACCACGAAGCGCTCCTCGCGGGGATGCCAGGCGATCTTCTCCACGCGGTGGGAGAATTGGATCGACGGGAGCTTCGCCGCCGCCCAGCGCAGATAGTGTTCGTATTCCTTGCGCGTCGAGTGGAACGCTTGCCGAATGTAAAATGGATACAAGCGATCGTTGTCGTGCAAGTACGACAAGAACGAGAGCGGGTGCCTCGGCTCGATGAGCGAGACCAGGTCGGCGAGGAAGTTGACCTGGAGCATCGCGTCGTCGAACATCATGCCCCGGTGCCAACAGAGCTCCGCTTCGGACTCGAGCACGACGAGGCTCGGGCCTTCCACGTGGCTCGCGAGTGCGGCGAGGCCGAGGTTGAACGGGCCGCAGCCGACGGCGACGACGTCGATGTCGATCGGGCGGGTCTCGGTGAAGGGCCGGTTCATTGCCCCACCGCTTCCTCCAGCACCATCTCGCGAGGCGGCATGACGCTCCGCGCGTCGAGGAGCGCCTCCCGCGCCCGACCGCACACGACGACCGCCTCGATGAGCCGATCGATATCGTCGGGCGTGCTGTTCGGGTTGAGCAAGGTGAATTTGAGGCACGTGCTGGCGCCGCGGCCCTGGATCCGCACCGTGGTCCGTCCGATGAGCGCTGTGCCCGAGGCGAGCAGGGAGCGGCGTAGCTCCGCGTTCAAGTCGTCGAGCATGGAGTTCGGCGACGAGCCGCGGTAGCGGAAGAGGACCGTGGTGAGCGTCGCGGGCGCGACGAGCTCGAGATCTTCGCGCTCGGCAATGCGTTTCTCGGCGTAGCGCGCCAGATCGTGGCAGGCATCGACCATCGCCCCGAGGCCCTGGCGGCCAAAGGCGAGGAAGGTCGCGGCAACCTTGGCGGCGTCGGCGCGTCGCGTCGTTTGGAGCGAGCGACCGAGCAGGCCGTCGTAGCCCGCGCGTGTGTCGTCGGGCGGATTGAGGTAGTCGACCGAGCGCTCCAAAGGCTGGAACAATTTGGCGTCGCGCACGAGCAACACGCTCGCGGCCGCAGGCTGCCACCCCATCTTGTGCAAGTCGACCGTGATGGAGTCCGCGAGCTCGATCCCTTTGAGCTTCTCGGCGAGCCGCTCCGAGTAGAGCGCGCCGAATCCATAGGCCGCATCGACGTGGAACCAAGCGCCGAAGTGGCGGGCGATGTTGGAGAGCGCGCGCAGGGGATCGATGCTGCCAAAGTCCGTCGTCCCCGCCGTGGCGAAGATGGCCACCGGCGTGACGCTCGATCCCAGGGCGTGCAGGATGGAGAGCAGGGCTTCGGGGCGCATTCGATGCTTCGAGTCGACGGGCACCTCGACCACCGTCCCCTCGCCGAGTCCGAGCGTGGCGCACGCCCGATGCACCGAGAAGTGTGCATGCTCGGAGCACAAGACGATGGGCCGCGGCAGCCCGGCCACGCCGTGCTTTCGCACATCGACGCCGAGCCTATGGGCCATGGCATCGCGTGCGAGCAAGAGCGCCTGCAAGTTCGAGAGCGAGCCGCCCGGCGTGAACACGCCCCCCGCGTGGTCCTCGAAGCCCGCGAGCTTGGCGAGCGAGCGAATGACCCATTGCTCGATGGCGATGCCGGCGGGGCCCGAGTCGTACGTGTCGAGCGAGCCATTCTCGGCGCTCACCAGCACATCGGCCGCGACGGCCACGGCGAGGGGCGGTGGTTGCAAGTGCGCGGCCGCGTGCGGGTGGGCGAGGTGGATCCCGTGCTCGAGCAGGATCGAGGCGATCTGCTGGAGCGCGGCGTCCGTGCCGATGCCCCGCTCACGGAGGAACGCCGGCCCGAGCGCCTTGGCCACCTTCGAGAACACTTCGTTCGGCGTCCCCACGGGCAACGGTCCACGAAGGTCCCGCGCAGCGCTCACACCACGGGAGATGTGCGTGAGCCCTCCCGCGATTCCGGCGAGACCATCGTTCGCCCCCGCCAACGGGAAGCTCGGCGCCGGGCTCGCAGTCTGGATAAGAGAGAGCTTCACGGGCTCGCGGGGCCCAACATTGAAAAGCTTTTTCGCTTCGTGAGGAGAGATGGTCAGGGGCACACTCCCGCCTTTGCGCTCCAACGCCGCGGCATATTGAGCCCGCGAGCAAAAGTAGAGTCGGGCCGTTTTGGCGCCTATCCCTTGGGCCGGATCGTCGGGCAGGTTCACCAGCTTCTGGCATTCGAACCCTCCACGCTCGAGAAAGCGGTGAATGTTCCAGTTCGACACGTCCGGCTCGGCCACGATCCTCTGGACGTCTTTGTCATCCAGCATCAAGTCCATGAGCATCGTGAAGATGTGCCAGCTGTAGTCCGGGACGAATTTCGCCTGCGGTCCCACGAGCAGGTGCACGCCGCGATCGCTCGGGAGCGCGTCGTAGTACCGGCCGAGCAGCATCTCCGTGGGCCGGTAAAACTCGGTGATGAAAGCCGGCTCCCCGTTGAACAACCCGAGACATACATAGGAATGCTTCACGATTTCTCGGTAAACATTCTCCACCTCCTCGATCGACTGGCCCACGAGTCCCCAAAATTTCGAGTACTCGATGCGAACCCACTCGTGCACCTTCGCGATATCCGAAGAAAGCTGCAAAGGACGGAGGGAAAACTCACCAATGTGTGGCACGAACTTCGTACAAACCGTAGTCATGGACACCATCCTCGTTAGGTCTAGAACTTCGTTTGGAGGCCGAATGCGCACGCGCACGAAGCCAAGCGGCGACAATCTTTCGTAGTCACGTCAGGCGGGACACAGGCCGCCGCCTTGCCTGCGCTGAGCGCTTTTCATGAGAATTCGTGAACGAACTTGAATTCGTCGCAAATTTAATGTGTACGCCCATATCCAGAGGCATACGTTCCAACGCGTCGTGGGTTTCTAAGATTTGAAGCCTGGTCCGCGCTATCGAACAAGAGATGCCGACCCCTCCAGGTGGTATTAGCTCCATGGTACGTTGCCGCAATGATGTTTGATATCATTAATGTATTTTTCTTGATTCGTCTCTTTGGAGATCGGACGGCATCAACCGGTCAGCTAGCTCGCTTCTCGCAGTTAAATAGTTGTTTTGTAGTTTCGATCTCGCAAATCGCGCGATCTGGGTCGAACGCAGCAGTTCTTGTTGCCATGGATCGCATCGACGGATACCAACTGGTCGAGCACTTCCCGCGTCGCAGCATTGCGCAAATCGCAATTTAGGTGATTTAAATAGGCTCGAGGTCATGGCCCCGCTATCGGCGCTCAAAAAGCACGAACTGCGTATTGGGCGCCAGGTCCCCTCCCGTTCACTCAATAGTCTCGAACCTTCGAAGCCAACTTTTTCGGCCGAACACCACTCATTCGAGACATTGGTTCGGAGGACACATGGGCTTATCTCGAAAGAGGGCACGCCGGGGCGGCGGACGGATCCCTTTTTCGATTAAAACCAAGGTACTCGCCGTTCTCCGTCGGAAATAGGACCGGAGTCCGTATGGGGTTGGGAAGCGTCTCACCAACCATTCGTTCCGGTGCGAGTGGCTTCAAGTAACCTGCGCAGCGTGTTCTGGACGGATCGGGCCAGCGCACCGGCCGGATCGCTCCAACGTCCCTAGAACTTTCCTGGTTTTTGCCGAGTGGGAAGCCCGCATCGACGCTGGCATCGAACTTGGAAGGACGAGGCCCGCCGACGGCTTTTCACGAGGAGCGATGTCTTGAACGAACAGGTGTTCCGCGAGTTCGCATTTGCGAAGTTCGCTGCCATGAACCAATGCCGGCTTGCGCGCCGTACGTCACGAACTTACCGCACGAGGGGGCTCTACTTCCCATATGAAATCAACGCGTTCCAGAAGGTGATGGTGTCGAGGTAACCGGTATCGAACCCGAGTTGCTTATAGCGTCTCGCTATGGACTGAACGGAGAAACGTGCTCCGTATCGTCGAGTTCGAATCTTTTACATGGTTACCAACAGCCGGACGTGTGATCGATGCCGGCAAAGAACTCCTGAACCAACGCCGCCCACGCCCGGGCATTCTCCGGGCGCATGCATTTGAACGGCGGCACCACCTTCGGCCCAAGCGAAAGCGCTCCCCGCTGCTCGCGATAATAGCGAATGGCCAATTCCGCCGCATACTCGGCAACGTCATTTCCAGGTTGAAATGCGTAGTAGGTGCCGCCGCGAACCTTGGTCGAGCCAGGAGCAAAGGGTGCGAGGCACGCAGTCGACGTTCCGCAGCGGGCAAGAATCGTATCGTACGATTCTTTCAGCGTTCGACGCGACCAGTCGTCGTGCGCGGCGTCGTTCAAATGGAAGATCTCGTGAAAAAGCGTCTCGCGAACCGAATCGTCATTGATATTGAGCGAGCCCGCAAGATTGTACGCGACGGTCCACCCACTGGCGTAGGCCGACGGCGTCCGCGCCTTCACCGAGCGGAAAAAACGCACGGCCAGCGCCCGCCAGCGATAGGGGATGCGTCCCTCGTGATCGCGTAACAATGCCGAGAAGAACGCCTCGTAGTCGGCAAACGCATGCACGACATGCGCGAGATGCACACGATTCACCTTGCTCGGCAGGGCAGGTACCAGGTGCAGCATCCCGCGGTAACCCCCATCCATGGTGCGCTCGACCTCGACCCCAGCGACCGCTCCGCTGCCGGCATAGAGGTCCGTTGCCAACGTCGCCGCTTCCGGATCGCCCGCGTAGCGCGTTCGAATGAGGCAGCGAATGATCTCGTCGTCGCCACCCACGCATGCATCGGGGCGCGTTACCCCTGGGAGAAACAGAATGTCTGCCGCCGTCTCACGCGTGATCCTCGGCTCCGGAGGGAGCGATGCATCCGCTGCGGGCGTGGCCACCGGCTCCGGCGCCGAGGCATCGGTTGGCGCCGAGGGTGTAGGCTTCGCATGAGCGGCTTCGGGCGCAGGCTCCCGTGAGCACGCGCCCGTGCTCGTGAAAAGAATTACCGCGAGAAGAACGCGTCGAGTCCCCACCGCACAGGGGCAAGGCTAACAAAGCCGCGGTGTTGCCAGCAAGACCTTTGGCGTGCGGTTGACGTGACCGACTTCGCGTCCCAGGACCTCCGGGTCGATTCCCTCGATCATCGATGGACGGCTGGCATATGCCTCTCGAACCAATCGAGCATCGGCCCTGGTCGCCGCTGGAACTCGAGGTAGCCATCCCAGCGGGCCGATGTTTCGCGGATCCAGTGGAGCTTCTTGTCCGCGACGGGAATGTTGTCGAACATGGTCTGCACGTCGATGGGCTTCGTCAGCACGTCATCGTGAACCTGGTAGAGAAAGGTCGGGACGCACACGCTCTTGGCCCAGGTTCTCGGAGCCCGGGCTGCGAACCCAATGCCCGTGCGGTGCACGATGCGCTTCTCCAAATCATCGATGCGATCGACCGGCACACCCGCGAGCGCGAGGAGCTGTTCGGAAATGGTCTTCGGCGTGACCGGCTGCGCGCCAAGCAGGCAGCGCACGCCCTCGAAGGCATTCGGGTCTTTCGTCATCGCGTGGAACGTGGAGCTGCAGCCCAGACATCGGCTGAAGAGCGCAATCGCCATGTCGCGCGTATCCTTGCGGTCGCGGGCGTATCGCAACGAGCCGACGACGTCGCGCCATTCGAAGACCCCGCTCGAGGAGATGCCTCCATTGGCGGCACCACTGAGCCCTGAGTTGCGCAGGTCGTAAGCGAGAACGTTGTACCCGGCATCGTGCAGGATTTTGTAGTCCACGACGAAGTCCACCTCGGCGGTGTTGCCGCTCGGGCCCCAAATGGACTTCCACGGCTCGAGGTGCGTCGGCAGCCCGGCGCGGGTGAACCCCATGGGAGGATTCGCAATGATGAGTCGATCGGAGCCTGCGGCGGGAATGAACCATCCCTCGAGGGGCACGCCGTCCAG